>DASZUP010000978.1:0-24939 GCA_035547635.1 Pirellulales bacterium | reverse complement strand
CTACGAGCTTGGCATCCTCTCGGGCGTCCAAGCCTTGGCCGCCGCCACCAATCCTGAAGCGCTGGCCCTGACCATCCGCATGCCGCACGCGATCGTCAACGAGCGCCGGCCTTAGCCGTCGCCAGCCAGGCTGGATACGTTGTTTGCCGATCTCGAGTGCACGGCGGCGCCGATTCGAGCCGCAAATCGCCGGGCCGGGCGGACGTCCGATTGCAGATTGTTGACAATCTACACCGGGTCTGCCATGATCCGTACTGGAAGTGTGGCAATGAGACCGTACGTCGCCGGGGCATTACCGTTCGAGGGCCTGGCTGATGAACAGGGCTGAGACTTCTTTGGCGCGGCGCCTGGATCGCATGAATGGAAACGGCAGCGGCCGCATCGCAACGCCGCGAGCGATTGCCCTGCCGCCGGTCCGAACCGTACGCGAGCAGGTGACCGATCGGCTGCGGCAGGCAATCCTGTCTGGACAGTTTGAAACCGGCCAGCGATTGAAAGAGACCGAACTGGCCAGCGAACTCGGCGTCAGCCGCGGACCGATTCGCGACGCGCTGCTTCAACTCACCAGCGAGGGAGTGCTCGAGTACCAGCCCAATTGCGGCGTCGAGGTGGCGCCGCCGGCCGACGACGCCGTGCGCAGCGTGCTGGTCTCGCTGCGCCGCACGATTGAATCCAGCGCGTTGCGGCTGGCCTATCCCAAGCTGTCCCCGCCTGACGTCGCCGCCTGGGAAGCCATTCTGGAAAAGCTGCGCGCCGCGTGCGAAGCGGAAGATTTTCCGCTGATCGTCGAGAGCGACATGGCATTCCATCGCTGGGTGGTCGAACATGCGCGCGAACCCGATCTGCTGAGCATGTGGCTGCGGATCGTGATGCGGCTGCGGCTTGTTTATTCTCGCCACAAGCGCTTCAAGGAGATCATTCCGGAGCACGCCCGCGTGGTCAAAGCCGTCCGCCGCGGCGACCTGGAAGCGGCCGTGAAGGCCCTGGAGGCGAACATCCGATGATCGCTTTGCGGCGCGTGATGCTTTTCGCCTTAACGCTTGCCTTGCTGTCAGGCGGCGCATCATCGGCGGCAGACGGCGATAAGCAACGTTCTGCTGAAGAGCTATTTGCCGCGGAAGTTTATCCGCTGCTGCAGTCGCGCTGCTTTGGCTGTCATGGCAATGATGCCGACGAACTCAGCGGCGATCTGGATTTGCGCACTCGCAAAGCCGCCCTGCAAGGCGGCGCCAGCGGCGAGCCGGCGATTGTCCCGGGCGATCCCGACGCGAGTCCGCTGTATGTGGCCGTCAGCCGCAAAGAGGCTGAACTGGCCATGCCGCCCAAGGAGAATAACAAGCTCTCGGCAGAAGAAGTCGCCTCCATTCGCCAATGGATCGCCGGCGGCGCGCCGTGGCCTTCAGCTTCACGGCGGACCGAATTGACGAAAGGCGCCGCGTGGAACTCTACTTCAGGCGTTGTCGTCCGCACCAGCGGCGGACTCTCGCCGGAATGGACGAATCGCAGCTATGCGCCCGCCAGCCTGTGGGCATATCAGCCGATTGAAAAGCCTCAACCACCAACCTTGCCGGACGGATACAACGCCGAGCAAGAAATCGACGCTTTCATTAACGCGCGGCTGGCGTCGCTCGAACTGACGCCCGCTCCGGCCGCCGACCGTCGCACGTTGATTCGCCGCGCCACGTTCGATCTGCTTGGTTTGCCGCCGACGCCGGACGAGGTTGAGGCGTTCCTGAACGACCCCGCCTCGGACAGACTGGCATTTACCAAAGTGGTCGAACGGTTGCTGGCTTCACCGCACTACGGCGAACGGATGGCGCGGCATTGGCTCGACGTGGTCCGCTACGCCGACTCTTCGGGCCTGGCCAACGATTACGAACGGGGCAATGCATGGCGCTATCGAGATTATGTGATCCGCGCATTCAACGCCGACAAGCCGTACGACCAGTTCGTCCGCGAACAAATCGCCGGCGACGAGATTAACCCCGACAATCCGGAACTGCTGGTGGCCGTCGGCTATCTGCGGATGGGTCCGTGGGAACTGACCGGGATGGAAGTAGCGAAGGTGGCGCGGCAGCGTTTTCTGGACGACGTGACGAACAGCGTCGGCGAGACGTTTCTGGCGCACTCGCTGCAGTGCGCCCGCTGCCACGATCATAAGTTCGATCCGGTGCCGACGCGCGACTATTACTCTATCCAAGCCTGCTTCGCCACGACTCAGATGGCCGAACGCCGAGCATCCTTCCTGCCGCAGGAAAACACTGGCGACGGGTTTGACGGCCGGGACTATTTGCGTCGCCGCCGCCAACGGTATGAACAACAACTCGACGAACTGGGCCGAGTCTCGATCGACGCGGCGCGGCGATGGTTTAGCGAAAGCAATTTGGATTCCGCGGAATTCGAACGAGCGTTGGAGGCCGCCTCTTCCGGCGGACGATCGGGGGGCGGACTGCGCGGACAATACCAGCAGGCGCGCTCACAAATGCTGAAACGCGGCGCGCCGGAAGAGAAAGTTCCGCCGCGGTTCGCCGGCATGTCTCCGGAGCAGATCGGCCTGGAACGCATCGCCCGCAAGGGGCTGGAAAGGCTCGCCTGGGAATTGGAACGCTACGAACCTTTTGCGTTTTCCGTCTATGACGGCCCCACGCCCCACGCATCGGCCGTCACGGCGCCGCAGCGGCTGCCGCGCGAGCCAAAGGGCGAGTTCGAACAGACTTGCATTCTGGCCGGCGGCGATCCCTTCTCTCCCGCGGCGCCCGTTTCGCCCGGCGTGCTGAGCGTTGTGCAAGCGATTCCCGAGCCGGCGATGCCCGCAGCCGCCTCGGGACGACGACTGGCTCTGGCCGAATGGATCGCCAACCGGCGAAATCCGTTGACGGCGCGTGTGATTGCCAATCGCGTCTGGCAATGGCACTTCGGCCAGGCGCTGGCCGCAAATACCAACAATTTTGGCTCGACGGGCAAACCGCCCACGCATCCCGAGTTACTCGATTGGCTGGGCGCATCGCTGATCGAGCAAGGCTGGTCGCTGAAGGATTTGCACCGCAAGATCATGATGTCGGCCGCATACCGTCGCTCGTGCGAGCACGTTGACCGCCGCGCTTTGGCAAAGCGGGATCCGGCCGGCGCCAGCTACGCCGCATTCAAACCGCGGCAACTCACGGCGGAAGAACTTCGCGACGGCATGCTGTGCGTTTCACGCGAGTTGAATCCCACGCTGAGCGGCGTGCCGGTGCGTCCTGAAATCAACCTGGAAGCCGCGCTGCAGCCGCGGCAAGTGATGGGCACGCTGGCCGCAGCCTGGACGCCCAGTCCCCAGCCGCGAGATCGCCATCGACGCTCGATCTACGCCTTGAAGCTGCGCGGCTTGCGCGACCCGTTCTGCGAGGTCTTCAATGAGCCGAATCCCGACCTGTCGTGCGAACGCCGTGAAACGTCAACCATCGTTCCGCAGGTCTTCAGCCTGTTCAACGGACAGGCGACGTACGACCGGGCCGTAGCGTTGGCAGCGGATGTTCTGGCAGGCGAAAATGGTGACGAGTCGGCCGTGCAGGCAATCTATCGCCGCATGTTCGGCCGCCCGGCAACGGAAAACGAAGTTGTTGCGGCGATCGCACACTGGCGCCAGATGACGGCCCGTCACCAGACGTTATCGCCGCCCCGGCGGACGCCGCCGCGAGAAGTCGTCCGCGACACGGTAGAAGAGAACACGGGCACGAAATTCACGTTCGTCGAGCGGCTCGACGAATGCGAGGACTTCATCTCCGACCTTCAGCTCGCCGACGTCGACGTACGCACGCGCGGCCTGGCGGAACTTTGCCTCGTACTGTTCAACTCCAATGAGTTTGTCTACGTCTATTGAACGAAGGCCCGGCTATGGCTGAAACTACGCGAGCTTCGTCCGGTTGCACGCCGTTCGCAGCGCATCAAGCGCAAACGCGGCGCAAGTTCCTGTTCAACGGCGGCGCCTCGCTGGCCGGAGTCGCACTGACCGCATTGCTGGCTGACGAAAGTCCGGCGAGCCCCGCCGAGAAACTCGGCGCGAAGCAAGCCGCGTCGCCGCTGGCGCCTAAGCCGCCTCAACTGCCCGCCAAGGCGACACGATGCATCTTCCTCACAATGGAAGGCGGCCCAAGCCATATTGACACTTTTGATCCCAAGCCCGCCCTGGCCCGCCTGCACCTTAAGGAATTCGTACGGCAGGGCCAAATGAAATCCGCAATGGAAAGCGGCAAGCGCTACTATGTGCAATGCCCGTTCACTTTCCGTAAAGCCGGCAAGTCGGGCGCCGACATGGCGGACCACTGGGAGCACCTGGCGGCTTGCGCCGACGACATCTGCTTCTATCGCGGCTGCCAGGTTGATTCGGTGAATCATCCGACCGCCATGTACCAGTTGAACACGGGCAATCGGTTCGGCGGCGACCCGGCCATGGGCGGCTGGGTGACCTACGGCCTGGGTTCAATGAACGCCGACCTGCCGGGCTTTATCGTGCTGCCTGAAGTGACGTACCCGCAGGGCGGCGCGGCCAATTGGGGCGCCGGCTTCCTGCCGGCCGCCTATCAAGGCACGCCGCTGCGCGCGAAGGGGTCGCCGATTCTCGATCTCAACCCGCCCGAGGGCGTCACGCCTGAGCATCAGCGGGCCAATCTCGACTTTCTGGCCCGCTTGAACCGCGAACATCAACAACAGCACGCCTGGCACGACGAACTTTCAGCTCGCATCGACAATTATGAACTGGCCTTCCGCATGCAAGCCCAGACGCCGGGCCTGCTCGACCTGGGCGCCGAAGGGGAAGCAGTCTTGGACAGCTACGGCATCGGCCGCGAACCAACCGACGCCTTCGGTCGCAAGTGCCTGCTGGCGCGGCGGCTGATCGAACAAGGGGTGCGTTTCGTGCAGCTTTACCACGGGTCATGGGACTCGCACGATTTCATCGAGCGGGCGCACGGCAACCTTATCCGCCAGGTCGATCAGCCAATTGCCGCGTTGTTGGCCGACTTGAAGCAACGAGGCTTGCTGGACGAAACCCTGGTCGTCTGGTGCGGCGAGTTCGGCCGCACGCCCGACAACGGCGTCCGCGGCGGCACGGCCTACGGCCGCGACCACAATCCCAAGGCCATGACCCTCTGGTTCGCCGGCGGCGGCGTCAACGCCGGCCACACCATCGGCGCCACCGACGAGACCGGCGCCGAAGCCGTGGAGTGCGTGCATCACATCCGCGACCTGCACGTCACGTTGCTGCGTTTGCTGGGTCTGGACGACAACAAGCTCACCTATTACCACGGCGGGCGGTTCAAGCAGCTTTCGCAGTTTGGCGGAAACGTGATCAAGGAATTGATTGCGTGAGGAGCCGGGCGACTTTAAACCGCAAGGATGAAGACGAAGTCCTGAGCGAGTAAAATGCTCCAGCATCCGGTCGCTTCGCGCCGGAATCGCACTCCTTCCTTTCCGTCCTTCAGTCCTCAAAGGTTCCATGACGGTCGAAGTCCAAGTCTACTATCTCGAAATGTTCGCTCGACCGGAGCGGGTTGTTCCCGAGCCACGAGCGGGATTGTCGGTCGTACACGCCGTGCGACCGACAGTTTCGTACTATCGCTTTCTCTACAATGCCGTAGGAAAGGACTACCACTGGTATAGCCGGGGGCAACTCTCCGACGCCGAGTTATCGGCTAGTCTGCATGACCCGCGCAACGAGCTTCACGTATTGCATGTCGACGGGACTCCGGCCGGCATGGCTGAGCTGGACCGCCGCCGCGAAGGCGAAATCGAATTAGTGCAGTTCGGCCTGCTGCCGGAGTTCATCGGGCAAGGGCTGGGCAAGTGGTTCCTGCAATGGACCGTCGACAAGGTCTGGAGTTATCAACCCCGCCGGTTCTGGGTCCACACTTGCACGCTCGACCATCCGGTTGCGCTAGCGAATTATCAGAAGGCCGGCTTCGCGCTCTACAAGCAAGAAACGATCCAGCGTCCGCTATCGTGAAGGCAGGCGACGGACCGTTGGTCACTTTGCTTCGGCGCTGACGCACAACCACTCTTCGCCGGTCACAAGCTGGAGTCGAGCACCCGTTCGAAACGCACGAAGCTGGGCAGGCATTTCCGCAGTCCCTCCGGGTCGAGCATGCCTAGGATCTCGAAGGCCTTCTTCCCTTTGGCATATCCAGTTTGCAGGCGCGCGTCGCCTGAATGAGGGCATTAAGGATGGCGTCGCGTGATTTCGATTCGATGTCCAGGTCGCCAGGCAAGGCATTCTCGTTCAAGCAGTTTCCGAAATGCTTTCGCAGCGTCGGCCGGTCGACGACAATCCAGGTCTCCATGCATGTCGTCATCAATAGCACTTGCTCGTCATCGGCGCCCGGCGGTTTGCTCCAGCCGTCCTGATTCGCAAGGTGCGTCCACGTTTGCTCGACATCCGCTACCGAAGCTTCGCTGTCGACCAATAGAGCAATGTATTCATCCGCCTGGGCATTGAGGTGGGCCGTCGAAAAATCGTCGAATGCGTCATTTCGGCTGCCGCAAGCGACAAGTCGCGGCATGCGACCGCTGAAACCCAATCTTTCCAAGAGCCGTCGAAAGCCTTCACGGCAGCGAGCATGAAGTTCCTTAGAGTCGCCGCCTCCCTCGATATAAAGCTTGGCGCTCACCAGCGCGTGCCTCCGATCTCTCCGCGAATCCAAAGCTCTCCCAACCGGTAGCGACTCAGCCATTGCTGCATTTCAGCGGTGGACTCAAGACGCCTGGCTTCCGTCTTGCCGCTGTGCTTTTCGACGACCACGACTGCTTCCGGCCGTTCCGTCATTGCGTCCACGAGAATGTCCGAATGGGTTGTTACGACAAGCTGCATTCGTTCAGAAGCCGAGACAAGCAAATCCGCAATCTTGGGCAGGATATCGGGGTGCATCCCAAGCTCGGGCTCTTCGATGCAAACCAGTTCCGGCGGATTGGGATCGCACAGGATGGCAAGCAGGCAGAGATATCGCAATGTTCCGTCCGAGAGACGACTCCCCGGAACGACGAAATCCCTCTCTGTCAGGAACACCTCGACCGTCCCGCCCTTAATCCGCACGTCGAAGTCATCGAGGCCTTCGTACAAGTCCGCTAGATGCGCAAGAATCTCGTTCTTGGCCTTCGGCTCGCCTCGAAGATGATTCAAGAACAACCCCAGATTCGAAAAATCTTCTTCCAACTGGTCGCTCGGCAGATCCGCAGACTGCGGGCTGCGAAACACGGATGACCGGCCAAACGACCATTCGCGATAGAGCCTGACCTTGCCGTAGGCGTCAGCCAGGTGCGCCAGCTCAGGATATTGGTCAGGATCCTTTCGCTGGGACAGTATGGATTCATCGAGCGCGACGTCCTCCCGACGAAGCAGGCGTTTCTCGCCGCCGCGAACCGTCAACATTGGGCGGCCGTTTTGAAAGCGATAGTAAAAGGTCGGCTCAGCGAGGCCGGAATCGGCGCGGCAATTCTCGATTACTTCATCGAGCAACTCGAAGCGCGAATTCGACTCCGTGAACGCGATTCTGTGACGCAACGGCTGCGCAACAGCCGGGCAGTTGATGACCGCCTCCAACTGAGCAAGATCGTGTTTTGCACCCTTCCAGAGCCATTCTCTAACGCCGCTGCCTCGCATCGGCGCGGTGAGCTTGCTTGGAGCGGAACGCAAAAGGCCGATTGCTTCCACCAGATTCGACTTGCCTGAACCGTTGGGTCCGATCAGCAAGTTCAATGGACGCATTTCCAGCGGCCTGGAACCAGGACCAAAAGAAAGCAGGCCGCTGAGAGTTAATTCTTGGATCAGCATGAAGCCATTTTGAGCCGGATGGGCCCTCGAAAAATCAACAGCCGCAGCCCTACGATGGATTACTCTACATGAGCAGGCAAGCGACACCAAGAGGCGACTTTCCTCGTCGCGATAGCCAAAGGCGGAAAAACGCCGCGCAGCATGGCGAGATCGCCGCGCCCAACCGGCCCGGTGGAGAGCCGCGGTTTACGCCTCTTGTCGCTCCGCGAGACTGAGCTCTCGGTAGTATAACGCGATCCAGACGAGCGTCGCCACGGTCGAACCGCCCAACATGGCCAGGGCCGAGTTGTAGCCGACTAGCGCCAGCAGAACGCCAGTCAAACCGACGCCCGAGGTTATCAAGGCGCCGAGCAAGGGAATCTTCGGCGCGCTCGCGACGATCCGCGCGGCGCGTCTTTGCATTTCTGAAGGCGAGGGCGGCGCCGCCGGCGCCGCACGACGGCGAATGCCTCAGCGCTGCTTGACGCACCTCGCCCGCTCGGGACTGCTCTTCAGTTGCGGAACGTATTCGTGGTCCGTGCCGACGTCGAAGGCGTGCACGGCGCAGTACTGGAACCCCAGGGCCGACAGTCCCAACGTCACCAGCAGCCCGACGGGCAGAACCAACTGGAGCGATCCGGCAAGCTTGTTCATCAGATGCGGTCTCGTGATCGGGTCGTAGATCAGTTCGCACTGGAACTCTACGCCGTCCCGCTCCGCAAAACAAATCCGCTTGTGTGCGTGTGTCGCCGCTACGGCAGCTCCCAGACGGCCAAACGTCTCCAAAGCGAGGACAACGCTGGACAGACGTCCCCCCTCGATTTCGACTTGGCGCGATTATGCGGAATGCCCGTTGACGTGCGGGTATGTCCCGCGCGTACGCCAAAGCGCATGCCGCAACGGAATCAGCAGCCGCGCGGCCGAACCGCCGACCTTCCGCTCACGCCGCCCGGGCGGGAGGCAGCGGAGCCGCTTCGCCCTGCTCAGGCGGCGCCGCGATTCGGCGGCCGAGGCCCAAGCGCTGCAGCCAAGGCCACAGCAAATAGGCGTTATCGACGAAGTAGCGGGAACGGAAATAGTAGCCGAGAAAACAGCGGGCGTGCAGCTCAGAGACCTGCTCGCTCGTCAGATGACGGTACTTCATCACGGGCGTGTAGACGTTGTACTTCGTGAAGTCGAAGTCGGCGATCTCCTGCTTTACCTGTTCGAAGAACTCCGTGCCCGGATAGGGCGTGACGATGTTGAAGTTCGCGAACGTCGGTCCCACCAGTTGCGCGTAGCGGAGCACGGAAATAATCGACTGCCGCGTGTCTTCAGGGAAACCGATCATAAAGCCGGCCACCGTGCGAATCCCCAGCTCTCGGCACAGCGCGACGAACTCTCGCTGCTTGTCGTCCTTGATCGGCGCTCGCTTGTAGTGCCGCAGCGTGTCTTCGTGCGGCGTTTCAATACCGACGGTGATGCTGGTCAGGCCCGCCTTTTTCAATTCGCGAAGCACGTCGGGCTTAAGCAGGTCGATGCGGCCTTCGATCGAGAATTGGACCTTGTTCGGCAAGCGGCCGATCAGCTCGGCCAGGCGGAAGACTCGTTTTCGATCCAGACCGAACAGCGGATCGCGGAACTTGTACGACCGAAAGCCATAGGTCTGCATGCCCCATTGCATCTCCTCCATGACCCGTTCGGGATCACGGAAGCGCGTCGCGTTTTCCACCACGATGTACGGACAGTAGTTGCAGGTGAACGTGCAGCCGCGGCTCTGCTGGATCAAGCCCGTCGGGAATTTCCAAAAGTCGTAACTGATGCGAAAGCGGCCGGGTTGAAACGGCGACCAGTCGGCGAACGGCAAAGCGTCGAGGTCGCGCACGGAGCCGACGCTGACCGTCGGCTGGCCGGAATCGAGCACTTCGTCGAGCTTCCAAAGCAGTTGCTCGGCTTCGCCGCGGACAAGCGTCACGTCCAGTCCGGAGAAGGCTTCCGGCAGCGCGTACGCCACGAGCCCGGTGACCAGAACTTTGGGCCGGGGAGATTGCCGCAAGGCGGTTTCCATCGCCTCGCGTTCCAGCGGCAAAGTGATCAGCGAAGGATTGAACACGTACAGATCGGCGCCCAAAGGAACGCGGTCTTCGCTGTACTCGACCGTGTGACCTAACTGGCGAAAGATGGCGGCCAGGTGGGCGTAAACGAGGGCCGTTGGCCGACGGTCTCGCTTGTAGGCGTACCGGACCAGGCGCCCGCCGATGCCGCCGCGGCCGTGATATTGGCCGACGCCGTACCCGCCGGCAAAATCCTTCGAAACGTCCGATCGGCGCGTATCCCACAGCACGACGTGCATGACGCGGTTCCTCTCTGAATGGATGGGACGTGAAACGCCTGCCGCCGGACTACGACGCGGTCGACGGCGCCGCGGCCGCTGGCGGCGGGCAGGGGCCGCCCGGCGCCTTGAGCAGGCAGTGCGGTCCGTTGACCAGCAACCGCCTGCTTTCGTCGGCGGCGTTGTCTTCGCGCCCTTGAATCTGGATCTGTCCTCCCCGACGGATCCGGTAGCGAATGCCTCGCCATTGCAGCGTGCTGCCGAAAAGCGAACCGAGCAACACGATCCAATTAACCAGGCCAGCCACCGGACCGGCCCAGACGTCGAACCGGAAGGCTCCGCGCATCGATGCCGCGTGTTCGGGCAAATACAGGCATGCCAGGCGGCAGCGCACCCATCCGCGAAAGACGGTCGTGGCATAGTAAATGGGACAAATCACCGCGGGAACCCAGACCCACGACTGGCCGGTTGCGAGCCCGGCGACCAATAACGCCAGACCTCCCCAAAAGGTGAGCGCCGGCAACGTTGCGGCGATCAAGGCTAACAACCACCACTTGGGCAGGTAAGACCGGGCGATCACGTATTGCCGCCGCATGAACGACAATGTCTGGCGCCAGTCATTGTCCAACGGCGAGGCAAGCATGCAATTCGGTTCAAAGTCGACTCGGAAGCCGGCGCCATGCAGCACGCGCGTGGCCACCAGGTCATCGCTCAGCGTTCCTTTCCAGGCGTCTTGCAGACGGACCTGTTCGAACACATCGCGGCGGATGGCCCAGGAGCCTCCCCAAATCAAATGATGTCCGCCGGGGCCCAGCCCCGCCGCCAAGGCGCTATTGATGCTGTAGGAAATCAAGTTGGATAGCGTGTTGCGCGTCGGTACAAACCAACGATAGCCGGTGATCGCGCCGACGTCTGAACGGTCAAGCCGTTCAACCAGCCGCCCTAGCCAGTTGCTCCTCGGTCGCGCGTCGGAGTCGACAAACGCCAGCAGCTCGACGTCATCTGGCAAGTCGGCCGCGGCCGTGCGCAGGTTGTGAACCTTCTGCCCCGTGCCTACGGCCCGGCCTGCCACCAACAACTCGGCCGACGCGTGCCGGTACTCGGAAAGCAACTCGCGGATCGGTTCGCAAGCCGGGTCGTCGGCGCTCTCAACGATGAACGTGAGTTGATAGTTTGGATAGTCCTGCTCCAAGAGCGGACGCAAGTTGTCTTTCAGTCCCGGCTCGACGCCTTTGCAGGGGGCGAACAAGGCGACGCGAGGCCGGCCGCCGGGCTTACGGCTGCGACGCAATCGACTGGCCGCAAAACGCCGGTCTTCCCACAAGTTCAGGACTATCAGCGCGAGCTGGCCGGTCGCCAAGGCAACGACCATCAGAAAGCTGATAAGCCAGGGAGAATACATGGCGCTAAATCACATCTCGGTTGCAGGTCACAGGCGAGCGTCGCTTGGCCTGCTGGAAGTTGGCAAGGACCGCAATCCAGGCCAGGCCGAGCGCCAAGCAAGAAAACACAACTTCTGTTTCCGCGTCGCCGCCCCGGCAGGGTTCCTGTCGGGGCGGCGGCAGAGTACCGGGCGATATCGCTCGGGTCAATGCCAGTGCCGATAGCGACTTACGTCGTCCCGGCAAACGGCGGCAAATCGTCTTGCACGAGTTCGCGCCCCGTCGCGTGGGCGGACGTTGATCGCTGCTTGACAATCATCGTTCCCTCGCGACGTCGAATTCGCGGGATTATGCCGAGCAGACGCATTTCTACGCTGGCGACGGTCGGTTTGCAGGCCGTATGCCGATGGAAGCAGGCGTGCCGCCTGGCGCAGCCAAGATGGTTCTGACGGTCCGCGAATTGAATGCGTCCGCCTTCCAAGCCCGCAACCTCGCGGAAGTTATAAAACGCGCCTTAATCCTGCCGCCTCGGCGTTCTGCTGCGACGGCGGCGGTGTTCGATGGCGCCAACGTAAAGCGATTGCTCTTGCGGCATTCGGACGCGAGCCATAGATTTACGGCCCGCATGGAGTTTGCCGTCAGTCTGCTCAACCCAAGGACCTTGGCATGGTGATGCTATCGCGCTCACGAGGGGCGACGGAGCGCCATCGCCCCCGCGAGGGGCAGATCGATCCAGTCCAACAGCAAAGCGACCTGGAAAAGCAAGCCTTTTACGAGCAGATGCCTCCGCTGCCCATTCCTCTCGACCGTGGCCGCGTCGCCAGGCAGTGGATGGAAGCCGGCGCCCGCGTGCTCGATATCGGCTGCGGCGCCGGGTATCACGTCCGCCACTTCGCGAGGAAAGCCGCACGCGTCGCGGCGCTCGACGTCGACCGCGTCTCGCTGCGCACGGCTCGGCAGCGAGTCCGTTCCAGCCGAGTTTCCTTCATGCACTACGACGGGCGCCGGCTGCCGTTTGCCGACGCCAGCTTCGATACGGTTACCATGCTCGACGTCCTGGAACATGTCGCCGATCGCCAGTCGATGATCGAGGAAATCGCCCGCGTGCTGAAGCCGGGCGGAACATGGGTGGTGAGCGTTCCCTATCGAGGCGCCGTCGCCTGGCTCAGTCCGGAGAACATGTCGCAGGACTACCCGCGGGCGTTTCGCTGGCTCAGCCGCTGGACCCGCGTCCGATTCTGGATCCGAGACCACATGGCGTGCGGCATGCGCCACAAGCATTTCAGCCGCAGCGATCTGAAGCAGTTGGCGAGCGCCAGCTTTCAGGCCGAGCGTTCGGCGAGGCGCGGTTCGCTGCTGTACGCCCTGGCGTATCTGGGGCTCTGTTTCCCGCCGCCGCTGTTCGGTCGGTTGTGGGCTTCCGCCTGCTTTGCCTTGATGGCGCTGGATTATCAGGTCGCCTACGGCCCATGCGCCTACAACCTGATTATGCGATTCCGCCGGAAGGCCCATTCGCGTTTCGATTGGGATCCGACTGAGTTCTCGGGTTCCGAGGAGCAGATGGCGTCGGGAAGAGGTGCGACCGAGCTTGAACTGGCGGCTTGAACCAAACCCGGCATCAAGTCCCGAGAGGCGGCGCCGGCGTCAGCCGGAGACTTTGGGCTCGGCCGATGCGGCAGCGGACAAGTCGGGCGCGGAAACGGCCGATTTGGGCTCGGACTCCCCGAGACACCGGCCGATCTGGCGAACGGCCTGCCGCAGCCGGTTTTCGTTCTCAACCAGCGCCATTCGCAGATAGCCCTCGCCGGCCGGCCCGAAGCCTGAGCCGGGGCTGGCGGCTACGTCGGCCTCTTCCAGCAGCTTCATGGCGAAATCCATCGTGCTCATCTGGCTGGCCCAAGGTTCAGGGATTTTCGCCCACACGAACATACCGGCGCGGGGCGGCGTGATATCCCAGCCCAGTCGTCGCAAGCCGTCGACCAGCACGTTGCGGCGCCGCTGGTAAAGCGAGGCCTGATCCTCCACCGCCGCTTCCGTACCGCGAAGGGCGACGATCGCGGCAATTTGAATGGCCTGGAACATGCCGTAGTCGTAATAGGCCTTGATCGTGCCCAGCGCTTTGACCATCTCGGCGTTGCCGGCGCAAAAACCAACGCGCCAACCCGCCATGTTGTAGCCCTTGCTCATCGTGGTGAATTCGACGCCCACTTCCGAGGCCCCCGGCGCGGCCAGAAAGCTCGGGGGTTGATAGCCGTCAAAGGCCACGTCGGCATAGGCGAAGTCGCTGATAACCATCAGCCCGTAGCGCTTCGCCAGTTTGACCACCTCGACGTAGAACTCCGGATCGACCGTGACCGTCGAGGGATTGTGCGGGTAGTTGAGGATCAGCAGCTTGGGCTTGGGATGCAAACGTTCGCAAGTAAAAGCGATATTCGACAGAAACTGCTCGCTGTTGGCGACTTCCAGCGAAATTGCATTGCCCGAAGCCAGCGCCACTCCATACACGTGTACCGGAAAATAGGGAGCCGGCACAATCGCGGTATCGCCGGGCCCCATCAGGGCCAGACACATGTGGCTGAACCCCTCTTTTGAGCCCAGGCAGACAACAATCTCTCTCTCCGGATCGAGCCGGACGCCGAACTTGCGGAAGTACTTGCTGGCGACTTCCCGACGCAAGTTCATGATGCCTAACGACTGGCTATACCCGTGGTTGCGAGGATCCCTCGCGGCTTCGACCAGCTTTTCGATGATGACCTCTTGCGGCGGTTCCGAGGGATTTCCCATCCCCAGGTCGATCATGTCGTCGCCCGCACGCCGCTTCTGGTACAAAATGGCGTTGATCCGTCCGAACAAGTAGGGCGGCAGCCGGTGCAAGCGATCCGCCAGCACGACCTTAAACGGGGGGTCGATCTGGGCGGGATCTTCGCTGGGGTGCTTGGAGCTCATGGCGCGGCGGTCAGTCGAAAGGCGGGTGCGTAGGGTAGACAACCCCTTAACCATACACCGTTTTCGGTCCAGGGGAAACTGGCGGAACTACCGAAAGGAGGCCAGTCTGAGCCGGCGGTTCGCCACGTGAAACAATAAAAAACGCAGCGAGCGCCGCCTCGGCGCTCGCTGCGCGTTCTTAGCTGCAAACGTCCAAGGAATGGACGGTCACGGCCGCCCCCCCTTATTTGCTGGTCAGTTCAAAGTTGAACTCGCCCCCCGCTTCCGGCACGTCCGCCGTGAGCTCGGTCTGCTCCAGATTGCTGTAGCGGGGCGGCAACAGCGGTTTGGCGCCCTGCAATTGTGGCGACATGTCAGGCTGCATCTGCGCGCCCTCGGGCATAACCCATTTCTGAATCGTGACCTTGCAAGATCCCTTACAGACGGGCTCGCCGCCGAAGGAACTGGAGAGCTGATAGCTGCCGTCCTCTTTGGTCGCCGCGGTAAAGGCGCTAAGCGACGGCGTCATGAACATGACTTCCGCCTGGGGCAGCGGCTTTCCGTCGAGCGTAACGACTCCCTTCACGGGAACTTCTTGCACCGGGGTGCGCGTCGGGGCGCTGTTGCAGCCCGCGAAGGCAGCGGCAAGTAAGACGACCATCAGTCGCCAACTGTCAGGTTTCCTATCGAACATCGACATTCCCTTTATTCCCATGCGCATTGTCCTGCGGCGCCCCAGACCGCGCCGATCGCTTAGAAATCTCCCAGCACAGCGCCATCGGCGATGTACCCTAGCCTTTGTTGCGTGAGCAGATCCGTCGTCTCACTGATGAACCGCACGGAGCCATCGAGCATGCAGACCTGGCAACCTGCCGGGTGCAAGCTGCCGGCATTGCCCCATTGAATGACCTTGCCGACCATCGGCGGCGCGGTATACCAGGAGCTCCAACTCGCCGGCGCCTGCCACTGGTTGACGCCATTAGGCCCTGTGCCGTAGAGCCGCACGCCGACCATCACCCACCCACGATATCCCCAGGCGTTGCTGCCGCCGTCGCCCGTCCGCAATGTCGTTTCCACAAAGCCGGTGACGTTGCTCGTGCCGTCGGTAATATCCGACCATTTGCAGGCCGAGTTCTGGCCGAAGGGAGCGCGGGTGACTTTGCTGCTGGCAAAGTAATTCCAGCTATTTCCGTAGCTCCATTCCTGGTTGGTATTGGAGCAGAACTCGTAGCAGGTCAGCGCCCCGTGCAAGGTGCTGTTGCTCGAGATGCCGTAGTTGCTGCCGATTGAGCTGGTGGACCGGGGACCGTCGTCGCTGGGGCAGTAGAAGATCGGAAGTTGCATGGCGACGATCTTGTCGTTGCCATTGAGGCCCGGGTCGCCCGCCAAGGCAGGTCCGCTGGGGGCATAGGCCCCTGCCGAGCCGTTGAAGTTGTACTGGTTATAAACGGCCTGCTGTTCCATAAACGGCAGCAGCAGCATGAAACCGTTCAGATTCAAGGTGCTGGTGATAGCGCCGTCGTAGTGCGGAGTGAACCCATAGTTCAAGCCGGCCGGCGGCAGCACCCGGTGCGTGCTTTCATAGTTCACCACGGCAAGCCCCAACTGCTTGAGTTGGTTGGTGCATTGCGAGCGACGGGCCGCTTCGCGAGCCGCCTGAACGGCAGGGAGCAACAATGCAATCAAAATGCCAATAATGGCGATAACGACCAATAGCTCAACGAGCGTAAAACCCCTGCGACCGACGGATCGTGGCATAGAGACAGGCCTCTCGCGACTCGGGAGAAAGGAAGAAGGAAAGAAGTTCGCCGCCCGGGGGGCGCTAAGGCTCGCGGGGGCACAGGTTTTTCAGTACGCCCGGATCCTCAAATCATTGACGAACGTCATGCTAACATTGCCATAACTAAAGTCAATAAAATCTATCGAAGTACCGCTTTTAATTAATTTCCGTCGGCGCGACGATCAGCGTGGGCAACGCCTGCCACAGAGGGTCAGGCTAGCGCCGAACGCCCCCCCCAGCCCTCCGCCTTACAGCTCCCCGACGGCAACGCCGTCATTGATGTAGCCGAGATAGGCGAGGATGGTGAGGTTCGTGCTTTCGTTAATGAAGCGAACCGAACCGTCGGCCATACAAGCCTGGCAGCCCGCCTGGTGCAAGCTGCCGGCGTTGCCCCACGTAATCAGCCGGCCCGGCCGCCAGGTTGACTGCGGCGACCCGGCCCACGAGGACCAACTGGCCGGCGCGATCCACTGGTTGATGCCATTGGGGCCTGATCCGTACAAGCTGACGCCGGTCATGACCCAACCGCGGTACCCCCAGGCGTTGCTGCCGCCGTTAAATACGTTCAGCGTGGTCTCGATGAACGCTGTCGTATTACTGGCGCCGTCGCGGATGTCGGCAAACGTGGCTCGACTGCCTTGGCCGAACAAACAGCGGTTCTTGGGATAATTCGTCCCCATCCAATCCCAGTTGTTGGCGTAGCTGACCTCATAGCTTGGATTGACGCTGAATTCATACGAGGTGCGTCCGCCAAACAAGGCGCTCTGATCCGAAATGCCGTATCGCGCCGACCAGCCCGAACTCATGTTGTACGGCATGGCGTGCGAGCCGTCGTCACTCGGACAATAAAAGACGGGCGGCTGCATGGCCATCAGCGTCGCGTTGCCGCAAGCGACCGGATCCGCCGCCAGGACTCCGCTGGAACTGCTCCCTTGAATGAACCAGCCGGCGGAACCGTTGAGGTTATATCGCTGGTAAATGGCCTGCTGCTCCAGAAACGGGAGCATCAGCACGAAGCCGCTGACGTTAAGCACGGTGTTGATCGGCTGGCCGACGTCGGTGGAAGACCAGCCGTAATTGAGCCCGGCCGGCGGGAAGACACGGTGGGTGTCAACGTAGTTCTGCGCCGCGATCCCCAGTTGCTTGAGGTTGTTCGTACACTGAGACCGTCGTGCGGCTTCGCGCGCCGCCTGAACGGCGGGAAGCAAAAGAGCGATCAAGATGCCGATGATCGCAATCACCACCAGTAGTTCGACGAGCGTAAACCCGGAGCGAGGAGCAGGCTTGGCCATGATGATCGCCTCTAACAAGCTGGAAGGAAACGGGCAAGCTGGAAGGAAACGGGGTGGAACCGGATCGAGGGCATCGCCAGGGAGGAAGGTTCCGCATCATTGCGGGGGGTGGGAGCTTGCCGGAGCAAGCGAACTATCCGCCAGCCAACTCTTCAGCCACCTGCCAGCGCAGGCGGCAACCCAGTTGGCCTTGCAACCGTCGATCTCATGCTAACTGCCGTTTATCACGCGTCAACATAAATGATGTATTTCATATTTAAATTATTTCAGATATCTCGCCGAGATCTTATCGCGACCTTGCGAGAGCCGGGCAAGTAGGCGCTGTCGCACAAGGGGTCGCGCCGACCGAAAACAGGACACCCCCCGCTCGGTTTATTTCAGCACGCATGACAATGGTGCGCGCAAACACGAACCCGCAGCACAACTCAAATCTGGCGAAGCGCTTGCTTCGCCCGTGCTGCGGGTTCGTGCGGCCTGAACGGTATTCTCAGCCAGGGCGCGAGAAGAGAGAACGCCCAGCGCAACCGAGATTATCGGCGAACGGGACCCCCGGTAGGACGAGCGGTCCTGGCGGCAGGGGCGCCGCCTTGCGGACGCGGCCCTTTCGCCTGGCCAGACACATCCCGAGGATCAAGCAAACCGCGATTGAGGTTGCCCGAAACCATGCCATTCATTTGCGAATTGGCCCCCGACTTTGAGGTGCCCGCCAGATAATTATCAATCTGGGAGGCGTCTTCCAGGGCGTTGAACTGCTGCGCCATAGCGAGCCGCTGCTTCTTTTCCTTGAGATCCGCGTAGATCAGCTTTTTGACTTCGTCAAAGCTGACTTGCTGCGGCTCGGTGCGGCCCTCGCATAACATCACGACGTACCGCTCCGGCCCGACCTGCACGACTCCGGAGATCTCTCCGCGTTTGAGGTCGAATGCGGCTTCTTCCAGCATCGGCTGTCCGCCGTATCGCTGGATCGGAGGAACCTCGCCTTTCATCATCTTGCTGCCCGTTTCGATCGAGTATTGTTCGGCCAGCTTGCCGAACGCCTCCAGGCTTGCCTGGTAATGCTTCGGATCCTGGCTGGCGACGTCTCGGGCCATGGCCCATACCTTCTGCGCCATTCGCAGGTTGTTGAACACGATGGCCCGCACGCGGACGCGCTCGCCGTAATTCGCCTGGTAGCTTTTTTCCAGGTCTTCCTTGGTGATCTCGACGTCCTCGCCGACCAGTTTCTTCAGTGCGACGGAGGGCCACACCACGTCGTGACGGTAGAGTTCCTCGGAGAGTCCTTGCTTCTCCTTCACCTCTGCCAGCCAGGCTTTGATGTCGGGCTTGTCGTCCTTCGTGGTCTTTCCCATCGAGATCGCCGCGCGATCGATTTCCGCCTGCATTTCGGCTTCGGTGACTTCGATCTTCTTCTTCCGGCACGCCTGTTCGAGCAACGTGCGGTTGATCATGCCGAACAACATTTCGTCGCCATGGCGATCGATGCAGGCTTCCGCCAGATCGAGAATGGATACCTCCCGGCCATTGACGATTGCGGCGACGCCGGGATGCTGCTTGCGCATGACCGGGTCGTTGTAGACGTTCACGATCTGCGCGTTCCGCTGCAGATTCTTGAACACGTCGTCGGAAACCTGACGCAGCTTCTTGTCCCGAATGCTCTCGGACAGCACATCCTGGACTCGCTCCATGGGCACTTTCTGAGCGGCCAGGTGCGACTCGCACTTGAGAATCACGTACTGGCTGCCGACGGCGATGACCTCCGAAATTTCCCCCGGCTGCAGGCCGAAGGCAATCCGTTCGATGTTCGGGTCGCCCTGGTGCTTGCGGATCGGCTGGATCAGCCCCTTCGCGCTGGCGCTGTTCACGTCCACCGAATGCTGCTTGGCGAGATTGCCGAACTCATCGGGATCTTTAATGGCCCACGCGCGAACTTTTTCAATCTCTTCGCGGCTGTCGCAGGCGATCAGGCGGGTTTGCACGGCCGGCCCGTAGAGCATTTCCCACGCCTCTTGCAGGTCCTGCTTGGTGACGGTCAACTCTTCCGCAGCCAACTTTCGCAAGGCGATCGTCGGCCAGATAATCTCGTTGGCGTACTGCGCCGCGCTAATGCCCCGTTCTTCCTTGAGCATCTTCAGCAACTGGTCCTTGGGCAGGCCGAAACGCTGCGCCATGCGCACGATCTCGTCGTCCACTTCCTGGCTCGTGATGGCAATGTTCCGCTCGCGGCAGTGTTCGGCAATTAACTGCTTGTTGACGAGCGTCTCCAGCACCTCGGCTCCGAAATGAGCCAGACACTCTTGGCCTAACGCGTTCCGGGGAATGTTCTGGCCGTTGACCGTAGCCACGATCATCGGACGATCGGGCGCTGCCGTTTCCGGCAACGCCGTCTGCTCGGAAGCTGCGGCAGGCGCCTCGGGCGCCGGCTCATCGCTTTTCTTGCGGAAGAGCTTGCCAAGCGGCAACTCCGCCGTCGCCGAGCGCAAGCTCCATGTGCTTAGCAAGGCAGCGCACGCGACCGTCACGGCCAGTCCGCCTGCCAGCCAGCGCGTGCGCTGCTGCCATGCTGGAGTGCGAGGCGAGTCCATGCCCGGTTCCATCCGTGTCATTGCGGTTCCTCCATAAACCGTTGCCATGCTGGGGACTAGCGAAATACGTTCGCGTGCGGCCGAGAAGGCCGTTGGGGCGGCGAGTATAGGAACGCCCGCAGTAAGGGTCAAGAGGAGTGGCAAAAGCCGAACCACGGAAACAGCCAGCAGATACGCGCCGTCGCTTCGCCGACCGAGGGGCGTTCAGAGCGCCGCGAGCCGGTCCCGAACCGCCATGATGGCGCCTGGCGCGTTACTGATCAGGCCGTCAACGCCCCAGCCGATCAGCTCCGCGGCCCGCTCGGGCGAGTCCACCGTCCAGACCCAGGCCCGCAAGCCCCGGGCGTGAACCAGCGCCACATGCTCGGGCGTGACCCAGCGGTCGCCCCAGCCGATGACGGCGGCGCCGAACCTGGCGGCCCGCTCGAGGCGCTCGGCGGTCAATGCGTCTTCGCCGAGGGCGCCAAGCGTCAGTTGCGGCGCCAGCTTTCGGCAGTCTTCAAGAAACTGCCAGTCAAAGGCGGTGACGACCGTGCGGTCCGCGACGCCGAGCCGTTCGATCAACGCGACAAGCGCGCCCGCATCGCCGCTTTTGCGTTCGATCATCACGCGCGACTCCCGGCAAATCAGCGTCAATGCTTCTTCCAAGCTCGCCAAGCGCTCGCCGGCGAACCGCGGCGCGAACCAGGCGCCGGCGTCGAGCGTTTGCAACTCGGCCAGCGTCTTTTCAGCAAGCGGGATTCGCCGGCCGCCAAAGCAACGGCAAGCGTCGGTGCAGCGATCGAGCAGTTCGTCGTGAAATACCACCGGGACGCCATCGGCCGAGTGCCGATAGTCGAGCTCGACGAGATCGGCGCCGACTCGCAGAGCCGAGGAGAAGGCGGCAAGGGTATTCTCCGGCGCAACCAGGCTATCGCCGCGGTGAGCCAAGGTCAGCACGCGCGGCTGACGGATGAAGTCGGCAACCGGAACGGCCGCTGGGCTCAATCTTCCATGACCTCTTGTTCTTTCGCCTTGGCCAGTTCATTGGCCTGGCTTTCGAACGTCTTGGTCAGCTCCTGGATCTCTTCCTTGGCGGTGGCGCAGTCGTCTTCCGAGAGCGTCTTGTCTTTTTCGGCCTGATCCGACGCCTTGTTGCCGTCGCGGCGAACATTGCGGATGGAGACCTTGGCTTCTTCGGTCAGCTCCTTGATGCGAGTGACCATTTTTCGCCGCACTTCGGTCGACAGAGGCGGCACGTTAAGGCGGATCAGCTTGCCGTCATTCATCGGCGTCAGGCCCAGACCGCTGGCGAGAATCGCCTTTTCGATATCCTTGAGCGTGCCGGGATCGAACGGGCGAATCACGATTTGCGTCGGTTCCGGCGCGCCGACTGAAGCCAATTGCTTGATCGGCGTGGGCGACCCGTATGCTTCCACTCGCAGCGAGTCGACCAGCCCGGGGTTCGCCCGGCCGGTGCGAATGCCGCCCAGGTCGTGCTTCAGCTTGGCGACCGCCTTCTCCATCCGCTCTTCGACGTCCATCAGAATTTCGTCGGCGCTCATGGCTGGCAAACCTTTCGTGTTGCTCGATTTTTCCTTTCCCACGAAGGGAAAGAGGATTGATCTCATTCAGCGATTGGCATCCGCGGCGCGGACTTCCAGCGTTGCCGGCTCAAAGGGGCGCCGGCGTCTGGCCTCCAATCAGCGTGCCGACTTTCTCGCCGTTGACGGCCCGTTCGATGTTGCCTTCTTTTTTGAAGTTGAATACCAGAATCGGCATGTCGTGTTCCATGCACTGGGCGATCGCCGTCGGATCCATGACTCGCAGGTTCTGCTCGCGGACCGCCGCATAGCTCAACTCGCTGTACAGCACGGCGTGCGGATTTTTTTCCGGGTCGTCGCTGTAGACGCCGTCGACTCGGGTGGCCTTGAGCAGGATGTCAGCCTCCAGTTCCAGCGCCCGTTGCGCGGCGGCCGTATCGGTGGTGACGAACGGGCTGCCGGTGCCGCAGGCCAGAATCACGATCCGGTTCTTTTCCAGGTGCCGGCGTGCGCGGCGACGAATGTACGGCTCGGCCACGCCGTCCATGCGAATCGCCGTCGAAAGCCGCGTTTCGCAGCCCAGCGATTCCAGCGCGTCCTGCAGCGCCAAGCCGTTGATCACCGTGGCGAGCATGCCCATGTAATGGGCCGTGGCTTCCTGCACGCTCGTCGAAGTGGAACGGAACTGGGCCCCGCGCAAGATGTTGCCGCCGCCGATGACGATGGCCATCTGCACGCCGCGCTGGGCGGCGCGCGAGGTCTGCCGCGCAATATGCACGACCTCTTCCATGCTGATGCCCCGTTCGCCCGCGCGGACGAAGCTATCGCCGGACAGTTTCAGCACGACGCGGCGGTAACGAGTTTCCGAAAGCGAATCCGACATTGAATCTCTCTATTTCCCGAGTTCCCAGCGTTCGAAACGCACGACCTTCATTTTGGCCGCATCGGCGATCTTGCCGACGGTCAGCTTGTCGTCCTTGACGAACGGCTGTTCCAGCAGGACCCGTTCGGCGAAAAAGTTCTTGAGACGGCCTTCGATCATCTTGCCGATGATGTTTTCCGGCTTGCCTTCCTTGCGGGCGGCTTCGCTGAGAATTTCCCGCTCCTTGTCGACCGCCGCCGGATCGAGATCCTCCTTGGCGACCACTTCCGGCTTGGCCGCGGCGACGTGCATCGCCACGTCTTTGGCCGCTTCGGCCGTGCCGCCGCTGACTTCCACCAAGGCGCCCAGCGAACCATCATGGTGAGCGTAAGCGCCACAGGGGGCGTCGAACCGCAAAATGCGGCCGACGTTGAACACCTCGCGGATGCGGTTGAACATGTCGTCCTTCTGCTCGGCCAACGTCATGCCGGGCTTGCTCAACGAGGGCTGCGAGAGCAACTCATCGCTGGCAGCGGCGCCCGGTCCGGTGGCCAACTGCCTGGCCAGGTCGTTGGCGAAGGCGATGAACTCAGCGCTATTGGCGACCGGTGCGCTTTCACACATGACTTCGACCATGGCGCCCACCCCGCCGGCGTGATCGGCGTAGACGGCCACGCGACCGGCCGAGGTCTCGCGGCCAATGCGCGTTTCCTTCGTCTTGATGCCTTGCTTGCGGAGCCAGTCGACGGCCTGCTGCTCGTCGCCGCCCGTCTCCTGCAGCGCCTTCTTGCAATCCATCATCGGCAAGCCGGTCCGCTCCCGAAGCGCCTTAACCATTGCCGCGGTAATGTCTGCCATGATGTTCTTCTTTCCTTGCTGTCTGAATTTTGAAGCTTGATTCCTGGACGGCGCCGCAGCACCGCGAGGCGGCCGGCCGGCAGCCGCGATACGAGCCATAATTGAAGGAGACAGAAAGACGCCGAAGAGATCGCGAGGATAAAGAAACTAAGCAGACGAGCCTGCTTGCCAGCATGCTTCCATGCTGACGTCTTATCCCCTGAAGCTCCTCGGTATCCCGATATCCCCTCTTCAAAACGCTGCCTTAGGCGGCTCGAATCTCAACGATTTCGGCCCCTCCCTGTCAGAGTGAGGCCGATCCGGAACGCCTACTCGGCGTCTTTGTCTTCCGGTTCGCCCGGGCTGACATAAGCGGCGGCTGCGCCCGCCGGAACTTCAGCCGGCGCTGCGGCGGCGTTCGCCTTGCCCTCGATGACCGCGCTGGCCAACTGATTCAACACCAGTTCGATCGACCGCAGGCTGTCGTCGTTGCCGGGAATCGGCAGATCGACCAGGTCGGGATCGCAATCGGTGTCGATCAACGCCACCGTCGTCACGCCCAGTTTGCGGGCTTCCGAGATGCAATTGTGTTCTTTCTTCGGGTCGATGACCACGATGCACTCGGGCAGGCGGTTCATGGTCCGCATGCCGTTGAGGTTGCGGAACATCTTGCGATATTCGCGATTCAAGGCCGACTGCATCTTCTTCGAATAAGCCAGAATCTCGTTCGTGGTCTTCATCTGTTCCAGCTCTTCCAGACGCGTGAGCCGGCTGCGAATGGTGCGGAAATTGGTCAACGTGCCGCCCAACCAGCGATCGCTGACGTAGGGCATGCCGCAGCGATCCGCTTCGCGCTCGACGGTCTCGGCCGCCTGCTTCTTCGTGCCCACGAACAGCACCAGGCTGCCGCCGGCGGAGACCTGAGTCAGGTACTTGCGGGCGCGGATCAAGCCGCGAATCGTTTCCCGGACGTCGATGATATGGATCAGGTTGCGCCGGCCGTAGATATACGGGCGCATCTTGGGATTCCAGCGGCTGGCGCGATGTCCGAAGTGTACGCCGGCTTCAATCAACTGCTTGACCAGAACGTTTGCCACGCTTGGGGGCTCCTCTCGAGTCTTCAGGCACGCCGGCTACGTCCCCGCCGCCCGAGTCGGGCGGTCACCAGGGCATCCGGCGTTCAAAATCAACCTCGGCCTTGCTCTACATGTGGGCGCACGGGGCGCAACGACGCGCCTTGGCCGGGCCCATCTGCCAGACCCACGGACCGTTCGGGAATCTGGAAGCCGTTGATGATAGCGAGCTTAGGTTCAATCGTCAATTGAGACGGAAAATCAAAGCCCCCCATTTGTTACGCCATTTCTCGCCGCAGGCCGCTCGTTGCCAGGAAGGCGATGGTCAGCGCAAATGTCGCGTACTTGAAGACGGGCTGAAAGAAGTGCAGCGGCCCGTACAGTTCGGAGCCGGGCCACTCGTTCACCGGTTCGACGACCTGCTGAAATTTGTAGTCCACGATCAGAAAAGCCAGCCAGGCGAGCAACAAGAGCGCCGCCAAAGCCGCGCCTGCCGATATCCTACTTCCCGCATCCGTTTTCCGCGATTCCATCGAAAACCCTCCACGCCCCGGCCGCGTTTAGCCTCATTTGCCTGTTGAGCTCAATA
>DASZUP010000977.1:0-13968 GCA_035547635.1 Pirellulales bacterium | reverse complement strand
CTGCCCGCGGCGCCAGGCCAACGCCGTCGCAGCCAGCAAGCCCCCGGCCATCAACGATAGTTGGATGGCTTGCGCATGCTCCAGCAACATCTCGGCATGATAGGCGAGCGATTCCCAAGGGACGAGCAACCGCCAAAGCAGCCCCGGACCGGAACGGTTCAAGACGTTGTTAAAGAACTGCACGCGGAACAGTTCGGTGTGCGTCAGAATCAACGGCGCCCAGAGGGAGAACGCCGCCAGCGCGCAGCCGACAAGCAAGGCGAAATGCTGCAGTCGCTGTTTCAAACCGGCGCCGCGCCGGCCGAGAAGAACCCAAACGCCGACCTGCAGGCAATTAACGATTGCAAATGGGTGCGTGAGCATGCCCAGCCCCAGCGCCGCTCCGGCGGCAGCCAATGTGCGGCGGCGGCCGTTTGACTGCCAGCATGCAGTCAGCCATAAGGCGGCCAGTCCGAGCATGCCGCAGAGGATATCGGGTCGGGCCGTGATGGCGGGAAAATACAGCACGCGCGAAAACGAATACAGCCCGGCGGCGAACAGGCCGATCAACTCACGCCCTGCCAAGCGGCGGCCCAGCAGGTAGACCAGTCCGACGGCGATCATTCCGGCAACGGCCGAAGCCAGTCGAGCGGTTCCGTAGCCGGCCGGAAGCGCCCAGAAGAACGGCGCCTGCCAGTAAAAGTACGCCGGCGGCAAGGCCAGCAGCGCCTCGTCGACTTTGTAGAAGCAGCTATCGAGTCGGCGCGAAGGAGCATAGGGGACTCGCGGGATTCCGCTTTGCGCAACGGTCAACCCCGGTACGGCATACCATTCTTCGTCCTGACCGCCGTAATGGCGAAACAAGATGGGCGCGCGAATTATCACGAACGCAACCAGAATCAGACCCAGCGCGATGCGCGACGATCGCGGAATGACGCCGGGCGCGACGGCTGATGCAGTTCCGGATTCCGCAGTCCGGGCGCGCTGCGCCGCGTCGTTTTGCTTAATATCCTGCCGAACTGACGGCGAGGAATTACGATGCGGCATGCGGGCTCAAAAAAACAGAGTTGGGAGAAGCACAAGGGACTCGCTGCGAATCGATTCTAGCAGGTCGACCCGCGGCGAGGCGCCCTGACCATCATGAACGGCGAGCTGCAGCGGTCGAGTGATGCCGCTGGAAGGTAACGGCCCGGTTGCGCCGCAGGGCCCTTGGCTTGATACAAAGCTCGATCGGCCGGATGCAACGGTCGGAAGGCGCATTCCGCTCGCCGGGGACCGCCGCCGCATAGCCGATACTCAGCGAAGGTTACGCCCGATAAAGGCCTTCCAGCCCCATGCGTGCGGCCGATGCTGTCTCTACCGCCGTTCCGCGACAAAATAGGCGCAAGCTCCGCCAGAGGGGCTGGCAAACGCGGCCTCCCTACACAAAATGGCTCGCGTGAAGCAGAGCAAAACTGAGACGGCCCGCTTCGGGCATGACGGCCAGAGGCGGATCAGGCACGAGACTTGCTTCCCGGGCACGAACACAGAAGCAAGTCACAGGGCAGGGCCCCGGCTCGCCGCCATCTGGTCGCTGAACGACCACGATGGTTGCGGCGCGACCAGGAGCTTGCGCACCGAGCGTGCGTTCGTTATGGTATGACGACGTGCGGAGAGACTGAGAGACGCTTTGGAGAAGGCCCGAGGGCAATCCGCGGTTGAGGACGGCACGCGCAGGCATGCAGTTGATCAACAGATATTTGATAAGCGTGTCGATTGCGGCGGCGGCGATTGCCATTCGCTTCATGGTCAATTCAGGCCCTGACTCGTCAGCGTTTGCAATTCTGCTTATCGGCGTTCTGTTGGCGGCGTGGGTCGGCGGCGTCGGACCGGCCATCGTTGCGCAGACCCTCATCCTGGCGGCTCATGGCCGCTACTTTTCATCGCCGGACGCCCACCATGCACCGATGTTTAGCCTGCGCGCGGTCGCCAACCTGTCCGCGTTTTATGGGGTGGGCCTAACGGTTGCCGTCTTGAGCGACTTTGCCAGGGCCGCCCGCAGGCGGGATCGAAACAGCGCGGCCGAGGCCATGGCGCAGCGAGAACGGTTGCACGCCCTGCTTTCTTGCATGGCCGATGGCGTGATCTCAACTGATGCCGCCGGCAGAATCGCCACGATCAATCCCAGGGCCGAGGCGCTGCTCGATCTCTCCACCGCCAGGGCGATCGGCAAGCCGCTCTCGGACGTGCTGCGGCTCTACGACGCGGCTTCGCAAGAACCGGTTGCCGACCCTGCAGGCCAAGCCATCCGCCAGCGAGGCACGGTTCACTCCAAAACTCCGCTGCTGTTACAGACCGGCGCGGGACGAAGTTTGCCGGTTTCGTTTTCGGCAGCGCCGATCGCCGACGCGATGAGCGGGCTTACCGGAGTGGTAGTGGCGTTTCGCGATGAATCGGAGCGACGCGCCACAGAAGACGCTTTGCGCACCGCGGATCGGCGCAAGGACGAGTTCCTGGCCACGCTGGCTCACGAACTGCGAAATCCGCTGGCGCCGATTTGCATGGGGCTCGAATTGATGAAGCTCTCGGCGAGCAACGGCATTGACCAGGCGGAAACCCGGGCCATGGTCGAACGGCAAACTCGCCACATGGTAAGACTGATCGACGATCTGCTGGACGTCTCGCGGATTACCCGCGGCAAACTGGAACTGCGCAGGTCGGCGGTCCGTTTGCAGACCGCAGTGAATAACGTCGTGGAGGCGGCGCGAGGAACGGTGCAGCAAGCCGGGCACGAGTTGTTCGTGAATCTGCCGCAGCAGCCAGTGTTCCTCGACGCCGATCCCGACCGGCTGATGCAGATACTCTCAAACCTGCTCAACAACGCCGTCAAGTATACGCCGAGAGGCGGTCGCATCTCGATCGACGCGGTTGCCGAGGACCGCGAGTTGACGCTGACGGTGGCGGACAACGGCCGAGGGATCGAGCCTGACCGGCTGTCAACCATCTTTGAGATGTTCAACCAGTCGAGCGCGGCCCGCGAGAGCGGACATTTCGGACTCGGAATCGGCCTGACATTAACCCGGCGACTGGCGGAAATGCACGGCGGCACGGTCGAAGCGAGAAGCGACGGACCGGGCTGCGGCAGCGCTTTCGTGCTGCGTCTGCCCGTGATGAGCTGCCATCCCAGCGCGCCGGCCGCGGCCCCGGCGACATCCCGCGCGGCTTCGCCGGCATACAAGGTGTTGCTGGTCGACGACAACCACGACGCCCTGGCGACCATGAGCACGCTGGTCGCCGTCTTGGGCCATGAAGTGCGCACCGCCGGCGACGGCCTGGAGGCTCTCGCGGCGGCCGAGGAATTCGCTCCGCACGCCATCTTGATGGATCTGGGAATGCCGCGGATGAACGGCTACGACGCGGCCCGAGAAATTCGTCGGACGGCGTGGGGCAAGCAGGTGCGACTGATCGCCGTCACCGGTTGGGGACAGGCAACGGATCGGCTGCGAACCGAGGCCGCCGGTTTCGACAGTCACCTGGTCAAGCCGATTGATCTGGCGGCGCTGAGGCAGGCGCTAGCCGACATCGGGCGCTGCAGCAAGGCCTCCAGTAACGAGGGTTCCGCTACGGTTTGCGAGCCCGATCGGCTCTCGGGGCAGAACGAGCCGGCGGCGTCGCCAACGCGCGGGCTTCCGCGCGAGCCCGTGGAATCACAACCGGTCGAGTAAGCTCGGGGCGATACATCATGCCACGGATGGAGCATGACGTGGTCGAGGAGAGATAGATGACAGGAAGGCAAACGCGGCGGACGGCGTTCACGCTGGTTGAATTGCTGGTCGCCATTGCCATTATCGGGATTCTGATTTCGCTGTTGCTGCCGGCGGTGCAAGCGGCGCGCGAGGCGGCGCGCCGCACGAGTTGCCGCAATAACCTCAGGCAGATTGGCGTCGGCGTGCATTTGCACTCCGACAGCAGCAGGTATCTGCCGACCTCGGGCAACAACGGCACGATCACCGCCGTGATCGACTCTTCGCACCCGTTTCAGCAGGCGGGGATGTTCTACCAGATCCTGCCGTTCTTGGAGCAGACAAATGCCGCCAAGTCGAACTTGCAAATTGCGGCGGCAATGGCCGTGCCCACGTATTTCTGCCCGACGCGCCGCGCGCCCGTCACGCGCGGCGACGGCGCCGGCAATGCCCTTGGCTTGAACGACTACGCCATGCCGCTCTGGAAAGATAACAGCCAAGGCCCGGGCATGGGCGGTAACAGTCCGGGCTGCTGGAACATGTGGAACGATGCCACGGGCGATCTGGAAGACCATCCGTATTATCGGAATACGGTTTTTGTGCGCGGCGGCAAAGGTAACGTTGCATTTTGCCCCGGCAAGATTTCAGACATTACCGACGGCACGTCGCAGGTCTTGATGCTGGCGGAAAAGTTCGTCGATCCGAGCCGTTACCGGCCGGTCGCCATTCCCGATGAACCTCCACAGCCGCCCTGGCCCCCGCTCAGCTTTACCGACAACGGCTATTTCGGCGGCTGGGACTGGGCCACCATGCGCTGTTCGATGTACGGTCCGGTTCCGGATCAGCCTTACAGCGGCATCGCCTATTGGCTGATGTTCGGCTCGGCGCACTCGGAAGGCGTAAACGCCCTGTTTG
Organism: Pirellulales bacterium; assembly: GCA_035547635.1. GTDB lineage: Bacteria > Planctomycetota > Planctomycetia > Pirellulales > JAICIG01 > JAICIG01. Next base: position 9,352 of record DASZUP010000977.1, on the reverse strand, counting down.
CAGATGGATCGGTGCGATTGATCAGCTACACGACGTCCAACCCCGTGTTCCAACTGTTATGCCGCAAAAACGATGCGATCACTCTCGACCCGACCGCGTACTGACGCGGGGCGAATGCCTGCGATGGCGCGAACAACGCCGGGAGAGGAACTGAACGGCAGGTAAGCAATAACGCCACGTGGCCGCGGAATCCGCATTCGTACCCCCGCACGCGAATCCGCGTTTCTTCGTTGGCTTTTGCTCCCGGTCAGCCGGCTTGCGCCAATTACTTGAGCGGCGGCACGATCACGGGATCCACGCGCCAGATATCGCGGCAATATTCCTTGATGGCGCGGTCGGAGGAAAACTTGCCCATCCGCGCCACGTTGAGAATCGACTTGCGCGTCCATGCTTCCTGATCGGCATGCGCCTTGGAGACCGCCTCCTGGCAGGCGATGTACGAGGCGTAATCGGCCAGCAGCAGGAAGTCGTCTCGATCGAGCAGAGAACGGATGATGGGTTGGAATAACTGCTGATCGCCCTGTGAGAACACGCCGCCGGCAATCATGTCGAGCACGGTGCGCAGTTCGGCGTTCTGCTCGTAGACGGCGCGCGGCCGGTAACCGCCCGCCTTGCAGCGCTGGACTTCTTCGGCCGTCAGGCCGAAGCGGAAGAAGTTTTCGGCGCCTACCTCGTCGAGAATCTCGATGTTCGCGCCGTCGTACGTGCCGATAGTCAGCGCGCCGTTGAGCGAGAACTTCATATTGCCGGTGCCCGAGGCCTCGGTCCCGGCCAGCGAAATCTGTTCGGAGAGATCGGCCGCGGGATAAATGCCTTGCGCGTTCTTGACGTTGAAGTTGGGGAAGAAGGCGAGCTTGAGATGGTCTCGCACCGCGGCGTCGTTGTTGACGACTTCGGCCACCGAGTTGATCAGCTTGATGATCAACTTGGCCATCGTATACGCGGGGGCCGCCTTGCCGCCGAAGATGAAGGTGCGCGGCGGCATGTCCCGCTGCTGGTTGTTCTTTAAACGCAAATAGAGCGTGGCGGCGTGCAATACGTTGAGCAATTGCCGCTTGTACTCGTGGATCCGCTTGGCCTGGATATCGAACATGCTCGCCGGATCGGCCTGTACGCCCGCCTTGTCGGCCAGCGATTGGGCCAGCCTGCGTTTGTTGTTCAGCTTGATGGCTCGCCAGCGTTCGCGAAATGCGGCATCGTCGCAGTACTTCTCCAACCCGCGCAGCTCGTCGGCATCCGTGATCCAGCGAGTGCCGATCGCCTCGATGATCAGCCGGCTCAGCTCGGGGTTTGACAGCAGCAGGAACCGCCGCAGCGTGACGCCGTTGGTTTTGTTGGAAAACTTCTCGGGCCACAGTTCGTGGAAGTCTTTAAGCACGGTTTCTTGGAGCAACCGGGTGTGCAGCGCCGCGACGCCGTTGATGGCGCGGCTGCCGACGCAGGCCAGGTTCGCCATCCGCACGTGCTTTTCTCCCTGCTCGTCGATCAGCGACAGGCTTTGCTGCTTCGCCACGTTGCCGGGGTACTTCGCGCTGACGTCGTTCAAGAAACGGCGATTGATCTCGTAGATGATTTCCAGCGGCCGCGGCAGAACCTTCTGAAACAACGGCAATGGCCATTTCTCCAAGGCCTCGGGCAGCAACGTGTGATTCGTGTAGGCGAAGCAGTTGCTGGTAATGTGCCAGGCCTGGTCCCAGCCCATGCCGTGCTCGTCAATGAGCAGTCGCATCAGTTCGGCTACGCCCAGGGACGGGTGCGTGTCATTGAGCTGAATCGAGAACTTCTGATGGAAGTTGTCGAGCTTCTGCTCCCGCTGCCGGTAGATGCGGATCATGTCCTGCAGCGAGCAGGAGACGAAGAAGTACTGCTGTTCGAGACGCAGTTGCTTGCCGGCCGCCGGTTCGTCGTTCGGGTACAAGACCTTGGTGATGTTTTCCGAGACGATCTTTTCGTGAACCGAGCGATAGTAGTCGCCGACGTTGAAGGCCTGGAAGTCGAACGACTGGTGCGCTTCGGCCTTCCACAGCCGCAACATGTTGACCGAGCCCACGTGATAGCCTTGGATCAGCGTATCGCACGGCGTTCCGAGCACGATCCGGTCGGGAACCCACCGCGCGCAATAATGCCCGGCTGCGTCAAGGTGCGACTCGGTGCGGCCGCCCAGCTTGACCTCGAAGGTGATCTCCGGACGCGTGATCTCCCAGGGATAACCCAGGCGGAGCCAGCGATCGCTTTTCTCCACCTGCCAGCCGTTCTGGATCTCCTGGTCGAAGATGCCGAACTCGTAGCGAATGCCGTAGCCGATGGTCGGGATCTCCAACGTGGCCAGCGACTCCATGTAACAGGCCGCCAGCCGGCCCAGGCCGCCGTTGCCCAGCCCTGGCTCGTCCTCTTCTTCGATCAGTACTTGGAGATCCTGCCCTAGCGCTGCGACTGCCCGCCGGGTCGCTTCGTAAATGCCGAGGTTGATCAAGTTCTTGCCCAGTTGCGGGCCGATCAGGAACTCGGCAGAGAGGTAGACGACCGTCCGGCTAGTCTGTTCGAAGTAGGTCGACGCGGTGCGGACCCAGCGGCGGAGGATCCAATCGCGAACCGTATAGGCGGTGGCCAGATAGTAATCGTGCCGCGTAGCGATTTCAGGGAACCGCCCCAGCATGCGGTAGAGGTTTTCTTCAATTCCGTGCTGGATTTCTCGTGCGGCGGCTTCCGTGTCGACAGGCTGCCGTGCGGCGTCGGCGGTTTCTGCAAGGAGGGTTGTGCTATTCATGCTGTAATTTTAGCTCCGGCTTAAGCGGCAAGCGATCACGCGCCGGCGGCTTCGCCGTTCCGCGGAACAGGCGACTTCGGAGGTTGGCGGTTGCAATAATGGCGCCGCCAGCCGGTTCGGTATAAACCGGACGCTCCACTTACGATCTCCTGCGGCGCCTGTGTGCCCCTGGGCACGCGCCCTACGGAATTGGCGCGCATGGGAAGGCGATTTCGCTCGCCCTACATTTCGGCCACCGAGGCGTCGGACCTGACTTACCGGGACACGACGGGACCTGCCCGCAGGATGAGATCTCAGGCCGAGACCGGCTTTAGCGGGCGCCGGGCGGTCAAAGACGCTGCAAGCTGCCAAAAAGGGGCGACAGTCGACCGGTCGTTCGCCAGAATAGTGTGGCGCCAAAATAGCAGGCGTCGTATCGGTATGGCATTGTTAGAACGGTCGAAAGAGCGGGAGCTTGCTGCGGGCTGGGCCTCAACCGCGGAGCCGGCGGCAAACGACAAATCGCGGGCGCCGCAGTCTCGCGGCGCAGGAAGGCCCTGGCCAAGGTTGAGGCTGACGTAACCGAGAACAATATGAGCGACTTGCCGCCGATTCCTGATTTGACCCCGGCGATGGGGCCGGACGACCGAAGCCAAAGTCAGGACTTGAGTTTGCGCCGGCTCAGGCCGCCGCTGCACGTTCCCGGTTATGAGCAGGAGCTATTCATCGGCCGCGGCGCCTTCGGGGAAGTCTGGTCGGCCGTCGACAGCAATAGCGGGCGCCGCGTGGCGATCAAGTTCTACAGCCGCCGCGGCGCCCTCGACTGGTCAAATATGGCGCGCGAGGTGGAAAAGCTCCGGTTCTTGTTCACGGATCGCTACGTAGTGCAGTTGCTCGCCGTCGGCTGGGACGCCAATCCCCCGTACTTCGTCATGGAGTACATGCCCTTTGGTTCGCTGGCCGACGTGACGGCGCAAGGGCCGCTGCCGCCGGAAGAAGCGGTCAGGCTGTTCCGCGAGATTGCCACGGGACTGGCGCATGCGCACGGCAAGGGCGTGCTGCACTGCGACCTGAAGCCGAGCAACATCATGCTCGACCAGGACGGCCGGCCGCGGCTGGCCGATTTCGGCCAATCGCGTCTGAGCCACGAACACATGCCTTCGCTGGGCACGTTCTTCTACATGGCGCCCGAGCAGGCCGAGCCCCGGGCGATGCCCGACGTGCGCTGGGACGTGTATGCACTGGGCGCCATCCTGTACCAGATGCTCACCGGCAAGGCGCCGTACCAGACTGAAGAGGGCCTGGCCAGGTTGTCGTCGCAAGACTCCATCCGCAACCGGCTGGAAGCCTACAGCGAGCACTTGAAGCATTCTCCCAAGCCCAACGAGCACCGTCACATGCCGGGGGTCGACGCGGCACTGGCGGCCATCGTCGATCGCTGCCTGGCCGCCAGTCCCTCTCGCCGCTACGCGAACGTGCAGGCGGTGATCGATGCGCTCAAGCAGCGAGACACTCGTCGCTCGCAGCGGCCATTGCTGCTGCTGGGAGCGCTAGGACCTGCGTTCGTCGTGCTGATCATGGCGTTTATCGCCGTCGTGATTTTTCGCGGCGTGCTGTCGATCTCCGATCAGCAGATCGTCGATCGCACGCTGGAGAGCAACGGCTTTGCCGCGCACATGGTCGCCACTCGCTTCGGCCTGGAGATCGACAAGCGCTGGCGCATTCTGGAAGGCGAAACGGACGATCCGAACCTGCAGCAGGCGCTCCAGCGCGCCAACGACGCGCCCGACTCGCACCAGCCCGATCGTGCCTTGCAGGCCTGGCTGGAAGGGCGTCAGAAGTTCTGGAACGCCCAGTTCAGCGACAAGACGGCCGCCGCCTATTGGTTTGTCGTCGACCGCAACGGTTACCTGCGGGCGGTCAGCCCGCTGAACGCGGCTTTGGTCGGACGTTATTTCGGCTACCGCGACTACTTTCACGGCTTGGGAGACGAACGCGATCAGACGGCCGTTCGCAAGCCCATTCGCGAGCCGCATCGCTCGAACGTCTTCCTCAGCCAGCCGGCCAACATCCTGTCCGTCGCGTTCAGCGTGCCGATCTTCGACAAGGCGAACCCGAAAGAGCCTTTGGGCGTACTGGCCATGGAGGCGGATCTCGGACACTTCGCCGAATTCGTCGGGGCTCGCAATCAGTTCGCGTCGATCGTCGATCTGAGACCGGACGAAACCGGAAAGCGGGGCCTGATCGCCGAGCACCCTCGCTTGTACCAGCAGCAGGGCGAGTTCCGTCGCCGCTACGTCGCCGAGCCGGCGCTCGATGAACTGGAGCGCGTCCGGGCGCGTCAAACCGCGGCGTTTGAAAAGCACGCCGCCGACGCGGAGGCGGTGAGCGAGGATGAGGACGGACTGTTCGCCTCGTATCGCGACCCGCTCTTGCCCCAGGACGGCGACAACTGGCTATGCGCCGCAGAACCGGTGTTCATCACGCGCGGCCAGGGCGACCAGTACGACAGCGGCTGGGCGATTCTCGTGCAGGAAAAGAGATCGGAAGTTCTGGCGCCGCTGCAAGGCTTGTGGCGGTTCATGATCATCGGCGGACTGTTAGCGCTGGGGCTGGTCGTGCTGATCCTGACCGTGTTGTGGGGCTACGTACTGATTCGGCTGCGAGCCGGCGATGGCGTGGCGCGCTTCCTCCGCCGCCTTGCCAGGCTGCCGGAGACTCCCAGCCAGACTTTGAGCGCACGCACGGAAGGCACGTCAATCCTTTCGGAACGGACCGAGGAACGACTGACGGGAGAAACGCATGGCTGAGTTGATTGTCGAAGGCGAATTGCCCGAGCAGCGTTTCGAACAAAAATTGGCCGTCGGCGCGCCGCTTGTGCTGGGTAAAGCGGCGATTCCGTGGGAACGCTGGGCCTCTCGCCAGCACGTGGAGTTGACGTTCGATCACGACCGCCTGCGCGTGAAACGCCTGCCGGCTGCGCGCAACCCGGTTTTCTTTCAGGGCCGCGAAGTCGACTCGTTCCAGATGCGGGCCGGCGACTGTTTTGTAATCGGCACGACGGTGTTTACGCTCAGCGCCGGCGACGAGCCAAGCTCTGGCGGCAGCGGACCGAGATTGGCGCAGGCCTATGCCGTCGACGCCGAACACCTGCACAACGTGCCATTTCGCGATGCGCCGCACCGCATCGACGTGCTTGGCCACCTGTCCAACGTGATCTCAGGCGTTACCGAGCGTTCAGAGCTGTACGCGCAGACCGTCAATCTGTTGCTGGAGGGGATTCGCCGCGCCGACGCTATTGCGATCGTCGTCGAAGTCGCCAACGGCGGGGGGCCCGAAGTTCGCACCTTGTACGCCGACCACCGCTTGACCACCGGCTCCGAAGTCCAGCCCAGCCGGCGTCTGGTGCACGAGGCGGTGTCGCGGTTGAAACAGACCGTCGTACACGTCTGGTCTCGTGAGCGGGACGCGGCCTCGGAACCGTACACCATTCGCGGCAAGTTCGATTGGGCCTTCTGCACGCCGCTGCACGGAGACGCCTGCCAAGGGATGGGCATCTACGTGGCCGGCCAGTTCCTGCCAGGGTCCGGCGCGTTCGACCGTGCGTCGCCCGAAGCCGCCGACCTGGACGAAGACGCGAAGTTCGCTGAACTGGTGGCAACCATCATCAGCTCGCTGCTGGAGGTGCAGAACCTCCAGCATCGCCAGTCGGTGCTGAGCCATTTCTTCTCGCCTCGCATCCTGCCGGTGCTGACGGCGACGGAAGCGGAAACGGCCCTCAAGCCTCGCGAGACCGACATCACCGTGATGTTCTGCGACTTGCGCGGCTTTTCCAGCAAAGTCGAGGCCGCCGGCGAAACCTTGATGCCGATCCTCTCACGCGTCAGCCGCGCCCTGGGAGTCATGTCGCATTGCATCCTCGAGCACTCCGGCGCCGTCGCCGACTTCCTCGGCGATTGCGCCATGGGCTTCTGGGGCTGGCCGCTGCGAAGCGAAGACGACGTGCAGCAGGCCTGCCTGGCGGCGATTGGCATTCGCGAGACGTTCGAAAGGCTTTCCCGGCAGGCGGAGGATCCGCTGTTCGGCTTCATGGCGGGCGTGGGCCTGGCCACCGGCCATGCCGTGGCCGGTCAGATCGGCAGCCAGGACCAGGCCAAGGTGACGGTCTTCGGTCCGTGCGTCAACCTGGCCTCCCGATTGGAAGGACTGACCAAGATCCTGCGCGTGCCGATCCTGCTGGACGAAGCAACTGCCAAAGTCGTCAACGAGCAGATGCCGCGCTCGGTCATGCGCTGCCGCCGACTCGCCCTGGTCAAGCCTAAGGGACTTAATACGCCGGTCATGGTCAGCGAGTTGCTGCTGCCCGCCGAGCGCGATCCGCAGTTGAGCGACGAACATCTGAAACACTACGACGCCGCCTTGACCTCCTTTCTCGAAGGCAACTGGAAAGCCGCCTATGCCGGACTGCACATGGTGCCCGCCGACGACCGCGGCAAGGATCTGCTGATGAGCTACATCTTGCAGCACGACCACAATCCGCCGCCGGGTTGGGATGGCGTAATTGCCATCGAGCGCAAGAGCTGAAGTCAGCGACGGACGGCGAGCGCGGATTGTGAAACGAGAAGACGAACCTCGAACGAGTTCGCGACCACGAACGCTACTTGCCGGGCAGGTCCCAGACCGGGTCAAATTTTTCGATGCGGTCGGCGAGTCGGTCGGCAAGCAAGCCGGACGCGCGATCGCGCAATATGGCGGCGGGGCCGTCGTCGGGATGGGCCGCAAGCAACTCGTCCAATGCGGCCTGCGCTTCGGCAAGTCGGCCTTGTTCGAATTCCTCAATCGCTTGTTCGTAGCGGCGAGCCGCGTCTTGCCAGCCCGCGCCGGGATTCGGGCACAGCTCATACAGCGTGACCGGCGCGGCGATATTGACGGCGCGCACCTGAGCGAGGCGCCGAACGGCCAGCGAGTCGTGGAGCCGCTCTCGAGTGTCGGCGGTGATGAGAATACCCGTCTTCAAGTGCCTGGTCGCGCCTTGCACGCGGCTGCAGACGTTGACGGTGTTCCCCAACGGCCCGTACTTGAACTTGCGCTGCGTGCCGGTATTGCCGACGCGCGCCGGCCCCGTATTGACGCCGATGCCGACCTCCGTGTTCGCCTTCAGCCGAGGCAGCCAGCGCCGGTTGAGCTCCGGCAGCGTTTGCCAGATGTCGATCGCCGCCAGGCAGGCCAATTGTGCGTGATCGGGCTGTGAGGCGGGTGCGCCCCACATGGCCAGCAACTCGTCTCCCACATAGTCGACCAGCACGCCCTGGCGGCGGATCACGCATTCCGAAGCGTCGCCGAGCACGTCATTGATCCACTCCATCGTGCCGGCCGGCCCCAGTTGTTCGGCAATTCCGCTGAAGCCGCGGATATCGCAGAACAGCAGGCTGACTTCTGCGTCGCGTCCCTGGAGCAGATCGGGGTGCAGCGCCAGTTCGCGAGCTAGTTCCGCGGTGAAGAACTGCTCAAACCGCACCTGCGCGGCCAGGGCCGCTTGTTCCTGTTCCAGCCGGGCAATGCCGGCGGCCACTCCGGCGGCCAGCGTTTCCACCAGCATGGCGTCAGCCTGCGTGATGCGCGGCGCCCGCGGCGAAGCCGCGCCGGCCTGGCGGTCTCCATACAACGCGCCGATCACCTCGCCGCTGCGATCGAGAATCGGCGAAGCCGCCACGGCGTCCACCTGGGCCAGACTGCTTTGGCCGGCCGCGCTGCCGAATCCCTGCCGCCAGGTCGTCTTTTTCTGAGCCAGCACGGCGTCGAGAATCCGGCTGCTCGGTCGCCACTCCCAAGCGGGTGCGGCGAGACCGGCGCGTCGCGCTTCGGCCGCAATTCTCCAATCGCCGTCTTCGTACAACAGCAGCCGGCCGGCATCGAGACCGACCAGGTCGACCACGGCGCGAGCGGCTCGCTCGTAAAAGTCTTGCGATCCAGCCGCGCTTTGCAGCACGTCGACGACGGCCCGCAGCCATTCGGCCAGCCGCTCCGTTTCTCGCGCGCCCAAGCCGGCCAGCGAAGCCGGCGCCGCCAGCGTCTGCAGAACCTTGCCGGGAATGGCGACCGGCTCGGCCAGGCTTTGTACGTCACCCGCATCTTCGCCCTCGCTTTCGACGCGGATCTGCAAGGCCCCCAGGCTGAGCTGGCAGGGGACGAAAAGTTCGCGGCTTTCGCCCGGCGCGAGCGGCCCGCCATGCAGCGATACCGCGTTATGGGCCGTCAGGTTGATCGCTTGCACGCGGTCCTCGGCCACCGGCGTCAGCAAAACATGCTGCCTCGAGATGGAGTTTTCATCGAGCGGCGCAATCGCCATCCGACGCCCTGCCGAACAAGGCAGCGGCTGGAACATCGGCTCGTCAGGTGCTTGTTGCCTGCCGAACTGGGTCGCTTCAGCAAGCTCGCCGCAGTGTACGGATCGGCCTTGAAAGAGAACGGCGAAACGCACGGCAGGCGACTTTCTTGAAATACGCGAGGGTGAACCAGAAAGGCTCTTGTCTGTCGGCTGCAGGCCACGCATTCGTAGGCTGACGCGCGGACGGGGAGCCTTCGTGCGTTGAATTGTAGACATCG
>DASZUP010000976.1:0-9316 GCA_035547635.1 Pirellulales bacterium | reverse complement strand
ATCTGCATTTTATCGCTTCTTCGCCCGATTTGGCCAAGGAAGTCGGCGACTTCAAATCGTTCACTGCGCGTCGCATCATCGATGAACTCAAGAATCGCGGCAGTCGGCAGGCGCTACGGATGTTGAAACGATTCAAAGCGCGTCACAAGACAGATCGCGAGTACCAGTTGTGGCAAGAGGGAAGCAAGCCGAAGATGATCGAAGGCGACGAGATGATGCGGCAGAAACTGGAATACACTCACTACAACCCGGTGAAGCGAGGGTATGTAGACGATCCGACGCACTGGCGTTACTCAAGTGCGCGGAATTATGCAGGCGGAGATGGCTTGTTGTCGGTCGTGACCGACTGGTGAGGCCTCGATTGAAGTGATAAGGACGAAGTCGAACGCCCACATGAAGCTCTTACAGAGAGCGTGGAAGCAGATCTCGCGGTCTCGCACCCACGCCCTGCGAAGGTACGCATTTGCCGACGCTCTGCGTCGCAGCGGCCAACGGTCTGGGATTATCATGCTGACCGCGAGTTACCGCCTATCAACCCTGCGTGGCATCCAGGACGCAGAGCGTCCGTGCGGCGTTCCCACGCGGGAGCGTGGGAACGAGAAGAACCTGTAAGAAAAATCCCCAAAAGACCGCTGGGCCTTGCAAGAGCTAACTAGGCGGGATGGTGTGAAAGGAGATGGGATGTGCTGAGAACGCGGGTGAGCCGACATTCCGCGGGATGGCCTGCCGGCTCGTTCTTCTTCTACCTTTCCCTTGATCAGCTCAGGGTCTCTGGGGATGTTTCAGGCAACTCGCCGTCGGGTGAAAGGGCCACGACGGCCAGGCGGTGTTCGTTGGCATAGCGGACGACTTCGGCTTCGTCGACGATGATCGTGCGACCAGCCTCGATAGCCAGACAGTTGGCGCCGGCGGCGACCATCGTCTCCAGCGTGCCGATGCCGATCGTGGGCACGTCGAATCGCATGTCTTGCTGCGGTTTAGCCGTCTTGACCACGGTGAACCCGCCGGCACGGCAGAGTTCGCCCGCTCGCTTGATGCACTGGTCCGTGCCTTCGATCGCTTCGACGGCCAGGGCCGTGCGCCCTTTGATGGCCACGCTCTGACCGACGTCGAGCCGGCCGATCTCTTTGGCCAACTGCCAGCCGAATTCGATGTCTTTGCGTTGGGCCCCGTTGGGGCCGCGGCGCGTCAATTGACCGAACTTCACGAGCAACTCCGGAGCGTAGTCGGTGGCCGGGCCGAACACGATGCCGTCGCTGGCGAACTCCGCGACTACGGCCAGCAGCAGGGTGTCGTCTCGACGGTCCTTGCGGTTCAGCAGGAAGTGTTTGTAAAAGCGACGGATCGTGCGCCAGTCGGGCAGGTGTTTGATCCAGGCGCCGCGTCGAAACAGCAGGTGCTTGTGGATCTTGCCCGCCATAGTGGCGTCTTGCACGCCCCACAGGCGGAAGTGGCGGCAGGCGGCGCCAAGTTTGGCCAGCCCAACCCAGGCGAAATCGACGCACAAGTCGGCCAGGGCCGGATCCGCGTGCCCTTTCACGCCCAAGCCATACGTCTGATAGCCTTGACGATTGAGCGCCTCGGCGACGGCGAGCGGATAGCGACCCCAGCCGGCTAGCAAGCCGATCTTGCGCTGCCTGGCATCGCCCGGACGCAGGTTCGTCGACGGACGACGGCGAGTTGTGGCTGCAAAAGCGCTCACGGTCGAGGCGAAATTCCTATGTGGATGGCGTTCAAGCCGCGGCGCCGCGGCCGGTTGGGCCACTTTCGTCCGAGGCGGTCTCGTTCGAACTGCGTTCTTGTTCCAATCGGTTGACGGCCGACTGCAAGGCCTTCACCTGGCGCCGCAGGTCAGGCAATTTATGGATCGACGCGAAGATCAATTTCTGTTCGCGTTCCGGCCGCGCCGGACTGCCGAGCACCATGGTGTTGGCCGGCACGTCGTTCGACACGCCCGCCTGAGCGCCAAGCACGGCCCGGTCGCCAATGTGGACGTGATCTCGCACGCCCGCCTTGCCCGCCATGACCACGTAATCGCCCGTCGTGGTGCTGCCGGCGACGCCGACTTGCGAGCAGACCAGGTTGTTCCGGCCCAGTCGGCAGTTGTGGGCGATCATCACCAGGTTGTCGATCTTCGTGCCTTCGCCTATGACGGTCGGTCCATACGTACCGCGGTCGATTGTGGCGTTGGCGCCGATTTCCACGTCGTCGCCGATCTCCACGTAACCCAATTGCGAGGAAAGCTGATGACGGCCGTCCACCATGCTGTAGCCAAAGCCATAGGCGCCCAGCACCACGCCGGCGTGGATCAACGCGCGATCGCCGATAATCGTGTTTTCATACAGCACGGCGTTGGGAAAGATCACGGCCTGCTCGCCGATCTGGCAGCCGGCCATCAGCCGGGCCCCGGAATGAATCGTCGCGCCGGCGCCAATCGCGACGTCGTCGCCGACAAACGCACCCGGGTGAATATCGACGTCAGCTCCGATCTTGGCCGTCGGGCTGACGAAGGCCTGAGGGCTGACGCCCACCCGCGAAGTCGCCCGAGGCGGGCGGAATTTACAGACGATCTTGGCGAATGCCGCGTGTGCATCAACTACCCGAATCGTCGGCAGAGAGACTGCTTCGAGCGAATGCGGCGCTACGACGGCCGAGGCGCCCGAGTTTGCCAGCCGGGCGATCTTTTCATTCGAGTCCAGCAACGTGACGTCGCCTGCTCGCGCCGCCGAGAGCGTCGCCGCGCCGGTAATTTGCAACTGGCCGTCGCCGGTGACGGCGCCTTCGACTAATTCCGCCAGTTCGGCCAAGGTGCTTGCCATCGCTCGGAGTCCTTTCCGCGAAAACGGAGACGGGCGCCAGCACGCCCTCCTGGAGTGCCGTAACGCCACAGGCGCGAAATGCTAACCCTTTCGCGAAAATGCAGCAAGAGCAGCAACCGCCGTTACAATAGGCGGTTTGCAGGCAACCTGAGGACCGCTCGCCTGTCACGAGGGGAAGCGACGCAAGTGCTGGCTCTCGCTGAACTTCGTCCGATCCAGAAGCCGCATCCCGCGTTCAGCATTTGCCCATGAATTCCAGCCGTTTTCCAGACCACGAAATGCGGACCTTGCAGGTCGATTCGCTGAAGCGTTCCTACCTGCTGCATTTGCCGCCCGACTACGACGGCCGCCAAGCGAGACCGCTCGTGCTGGCGTTTCATGGCGGCGGGGTAAATGCGGAGACGATGGTCTATTTCTCCGGTTTGAGCGAAAAGGCGGACGAAGAGGGCTTTGTCATTGTCTATCCCAACGGCACGGGCCGCGTGCCGAGAGCGCGGACCTGGAACGCCGGAAACTGTTGCGGTCATGCATTGCACCACGGCGTGGACGACGTCGGCTTCATCCGCGCGTTGCTCGAATCGTTGGAGCGGGAACTGGCCGTCGATCCGCAGCGGGTGTACGCCACCGGCATGTCCAACGGCGCCATGATGTCCTACCGGCTCGCTTCGGAACTAGCCGATCGTTTCGCCGGTATCGCGCCGGTCGGCGGGCCGATGGCCCTCGATGAATGCCGCCCTTCGCGGCCAGTGCCGGTAATTCACTTTCACGGCACCAAGGACGAGTTCACCCCGTACTATGGCGGCAAGGGACCGAGGAGCCAGTCGCAAACGGATTTCCACTCGGTGGATTACACGATCCGCGCCTGGGCTGTTGCGAACGGCTGCCCGGCGGAACCGCTCGTTGAGCCGCTGCCGGAGCGCGCCGTTGATGGCACCCGCGTGACCCGCTACGTCTATGGCCCCGGGCGTGACGATTCCGAAGTGGTGCTCTACTCGATTGAAGGCGGCGGACATACCTGGCCTGGCCGCCACTCCATCTTCAGCACGCTCGGCCCCTCGACGCGGCAGATCGCAGCCAACGACCTGATCTGGGACTTCTTTCGGAAACACGGCGCCTAAGGTGCAGAATTGGCGACCGGCAGACGCCGCTTACTCGACGCGGAACGGGAGCGTTCGCCCTTCCAGGCCGGCGAGCAGGTTTTCGACGGAGACCTCGGCCATTCGCTGTCGCGTTTCGACGGTTGCGCTGCCCAGGTGCGGAACGATCGTTACGTTGGGCAATTCCAGCAACCGATGGCCGCGCGGCAACGGCTCCGGGTCGGTAACGTCCAGAGCCGCGGCGAGGATTTGTCCAGTTTCCAGCGCAGTCAGCAGCGCTTGAGTATCGACGACCGCACCGCGGGCGATGTTGATCAGCGTGGCCGTAGGCTTCATCTTGGCCAGGGCCGTGGCGCCGATCAGCCCTGTGCTCTCGGGCGTCAACGGGCAGGTGAGCATGACGTAGTCGGACTTGACCAGTAGCTCGTCGAACGAGGCATAGCTGACGCCCATATCGGCCTCGATCTCGGGCCGACGGCGGCGATTATGATACAGCACCTGCATATCGAAACCGCGAGCCCGACGCGCCACCTGCTGCCCGATGCGCCCCAGGCCGACAATGCCCAGCGTGGCGGAATGGACTTCGCGGCCGAGCATATAGCCCGGATCGTAGACGGTGAACTCGGGTGAGCGGGCGTAGCGGTCGCCTTCGATCAGCCTTCGCGCCGAGGCAAGCAACAAGGCGAAGCCGAGATCGGCGGTGGCGCCGTCGAGAATGCCCGGCGTGTTGCCGACAGGGATGTCGCGCTGGCGAGCATCGGCCAACCGGATATGATCGACGCCGACGCCATAGTTGCTGATCACTTTCAAGCTCGGCAGGCGGTCGAGCAAGGCGCCGTCAACCGGAGGATGACCATACGTATAGAGCCCATCGACTGGCTCCAGGCTGCCTTCCGCCGCCACGCTCCACGGGAGTAACTCGACGCGATCTTTGAGCAACTTCAAGATGGCGGGCGCCAGCGGGCCGTCGGCTACGACGCGGGGCAATCCATTAGGACGGGACGGTTGAGCGGAAGCAGGCATGCGGACTCTCTAGGGCAAAAGGAGAAAATTGCGGCTGCAGGCATGATCGGGCGAAAGGCCGCATCCTGCCAGGCATCGGAAGAGCCACAGGCCGCGGCGCCGTCAAGCGAGACGGCGCCGCTCAGTCTTTTTCAGCCAGCAGTTCTTCGATCTTGGCGCGCATGAACTTGTCGCCTTGGGCGCCTTGCCAGTTCAATTCGCCGTACCACCAATAGCGTACGTAGCCCCGTTTGTCGATCAGGTACACGCTGGGCCACATGCGGTTCGTCCACGCCTGCCACGTTTTACCCTGCATGTCGATGGCCACCGGATACCGCATGCCGTTTTCTTGCACCTTCTGCTGCACGCGGTTTGCGTCTTTCTCGGCGGTGGTTTCCGGCGTATGAACGCCAAGCAGGACAAGACCGCGGGCCGCGTAGGCTTCGTCCCAGCCCTGGTACAGCGGGAGGTTGTGTACGCAATTGATGCAGCCAAAGGCCCAGAAGTGCAACGCGACCACCTTGCCTTGCAGTTGCTCCAGCGATAAGGGAGGACTGTTGAGCCACGCGCTGATGTCTTTCAGCTCGGGCGCCCGCGCCGCGGCCTGCCGGATTCTCGAGGTATCGAACGGCTCGCCCAACAGGCCAATGAACCGCTCTTGCTGCTCGTCGGTCAAGGCGCCGAGCATCCTTCGCCGGGCCTCCGCCTGCCGTCGCCGGGCAGCCGCTTGAGCTGCTTGCTTGCCGCCGGTCGGTTGCCTCTCGCTTGCGGCGCTCTCAGCGTCGGCGAGAGCGCGTCGGACGCGCTGCTGCTGATCACGGGATAGCGCGAGCCGCTCGGCCATTTGCGGCGTCGCAAGCGACGAAAGGCTCAGCGTTTGCAGCACGATCTGGTCGAGCCGCCGCTTTTGCTCTCCTTGCAGCAGCGCCGCCATGCGGCTCACAAACGACGCGCGTAACTGCGTTGCTTTCGGCGTCCTCTGAGCCGGCGGCTCGTCTCGCAATGCCCACAGCGGCGGATCGACTTCGGCCAAGGCTTGCTCGATCGCTTGCACCTGGCGAGGCTGCAGCTTCAGCTCTCGCCGCACGGCGGGTTCGCGAATGGCGAACAGCAGCGTTTGATCAAGGTCAGGAGCGTCGCCTGGCGACGCGTCTTCGGCTGGCGCCGCCGGGCTCGCGGCGGTTTGCCGCCTGATCGGCGCCGGCCCGCCAGGTTCTGCGAGCCCCGCTCGCGAGCAGGTCGCCAGCGCAATGACCAAGCCGTAACGCAGGAGCGTTCGTCGTCGCCTGCGGAGATGCGCGTGAGAATGATACGTTTGCCGGGTCGTGCGCAGGAAGCCGACGGCTGCGCGGCGACCGGCGCGTAATACGTCAGGAATTGGGTTCACTGTTTTCAACCAGTCGGTACATCGACCGGCCGCCGGGGATCGATTCGTCAGCCCGGCTCATTCTCGACCAATGTTAAGTCGCAGGTCAAGGGAAGCGCCCTCAGCAATGGGCGGCTACTTGCCAAAGATGCGTGTGCCGAACATTCGCTGCAGCCAGCCTCCCCGGTGGGTTTCAGGCCCGGTCTTCGCATCCGACTGAGCGGCAGGCTCGCCAACCTCGTCGGTGGCAAACGCCAATTCGGCATTGGCTGAATCCGCCGAAATTTGTTCGAACTCCGCTCCGTCAGCATCCGCGGGCGTTTCGAACGAAACCTCCTGAGCTTCAATGCGGCCGCCGAACAGCGCGGTCGCAGGCTTGGGAGCGACGGCCGGTTGCTGCGTTTCCTCGATCCGCTGGCCGCAACGACAGCAGACTTCTTCCACGACCCACTTATAATCGGGAACTTCCTTCTCGGACGGCTTCTGCACCAGCACGACCTTGCTGTGTACGGCGGCGCAGACCGGTTTGTAGACCGGTTTGCGGCACATTGTGCCGAGGCGAGTACAAACCCAGGCGTCGCCGCATTTTTCGCTGGCGCCCGGCACGCAGAAGTCTTCGCATTTACATGAATAGACGGTCTTGGAATCTTTCTTTTTGCCGCAGATCAAACGGCAGACCTTACGGCAGCTCTGACGGCATCCGCAATGTTGGCAGTGACGCTCGCTCGCCTGTGCGCTGAATGCCATGCCTGCCAGTATGAGCAGCAACACAATCGATAACGTTCTCATCCCTGGTTCTCCCGTTAAGGCCGCACTTCGGCCGGAGCAGTTTGCGCAATGCGCAGACAGGCGGCTGCTTGCCTATCCGGTTCATCGGCGCTTTTGCCGGTCAAAAGCAGGTCCAGCGGGCGAACATCTTTATCGGTCGGGAGACGTTGGAGAAGATTTGCCGGTTAGCGACGCCAGGTCGTAAAGCCAACGGTGAAAGCGGAGTGGATGCGCAATTTACGCATTGCCCGTTCGCTAAGCCCATACGTCGCTAACTTGCCCTGCTTAGCGAAACCAGCTCAACCGCCGCGTTGCTTCCGCGGCGAGTTCGCCGCCCCGGGCTTCACCGTTTCAGCAAACGGCTGCGCCGCGGACGTGGCTCCCAGGAAGTAATACCGGCGCCGGTCGTTGATCACTTCCAATTCGTAAATGGCCACGCTCGTGGCGGGGGCCATCGGCGCGTTGGGCTGCCCGGCCAGCAGTTGAAAGATGTTCCGGCTCACGGGCAGCGCCACCGTGTCAGCCAGCGAGTCGGCAGGGATGGAAAGCGCCTGGCGATGGCCGTCGAACGGACCGCCAATAAACTCCACGAGAATCGTTGCCATAAGTCATCCTCCTCAAGGCTGGGCGCTGCGAACGGCTCGTCGCTGTATCTCGCAGCGAAAGCGAACCGCCACGCCTCGGCCCAAGGCCGAGTGCTAATTCGCCGACTGACCAGTGCTCCATGATTAACATCCGCTCGCCTGAAGTGCATTTCGCGTGCCAATCGCTGGAGAGGCCAACTGCCGGCAGCCTTGCCGCACCCCGCGCATCAATCTCCCATACCTATCCATCCAGATTGCCGCCGATACGGATCTTCGAGCCGACACACGAGTTGGGCTCGCGTTGTCCGGATCGGGGGACTCGGCGGCTCGAGCGTCGTGGACTACTGCCGCCCCCGTTATTCGACGCCGAATTCCGCCAGGCGGGAACGGCATAACTTGCGTCCGGCGGCCGCCGCTGCGCGAAAAAAGCGTACAGCATGCGCGAATTACGGCAAACGGGGCCGGCTGATCTCCAAGCGACCTGGCTGGACGCCGTCCACGAGCACGAGGTGCTGCGGACGCTCCGTCGTCTGGAATTGGAACCGTTTGCGGGGCCTCGCCCCGTGCAGTAGAGTCGTGGGAGTTGCCGCAAGCTTTAAACTTCGGCGTTATTGAGAAAATCGTCGAATTCTTCCTTCCTCCGTTATCGAGGCCTACGGCGATGCCGATCAGCTTCACTTGTCCGCATTGTGGCTCGCATACTGAAGTCGATGAGCGTTATGCCGGACAAACCGGGCCTTGTCGCCAATGTGGTGCGACGGTCACGGTTCCCGGCGAGCTAGCGCAGACGTTTCAGCCGCCTCCGGCGCGCAGTTCTTCGATGCCCATTATCCTGGCCGTGGCGGCCGTGGTGGTGGTGGGCATGCTGGTCTGCGGCGGCGTCCTGCTGGCGTTGTTATTGCCCGCCGTCCAAACCGCGCGCGAGGCGGCTCGACGGTCCCAGTGTACGAATAACCTCAAGCAGATCGGCCTGGCGCTGCAAAACTATCACGACGTCTATGGCGCCTTCCCGCCGGCTTATCTCGCCGATGAAGACGGCAAACCGATGCACAGTTGGCGCGTGTTGATTCTGCCGTTCCTGGAGCAGAAGCCGCTTTATGACCGTTATCGCTTTGACGAACCGTGGGACGGTCCGAACAATCGCTTGCTGGCGGCAAGCATGCCGACCGTTTTTCGCTGTGCTTCCGAGCAGCCATCTCCGCCGGGCGTGACAAGTTACGTGGGAGTCTCGGGGCCCGGCGCCATCTTCGACGGCGCGAAGCCGACCGCCATCTTTTCCATCAATGACGGCACGTCGAATACGCTGATGGTGGTTGAGTTTGCCGGCAACAACATTCAGTGGCTGGAGCCTCGCGATTTGGACGCCAGCCAGTTGACCGCGGTAGTCAACGCGCCCGATGGAGTGAACATTTCCAGCGAACATCCCGGCGGAGCGAACGCCCTCTTCGCCGACGGTCATGTTCAGCTGTTGTCTTCGTCGATTAGCTCCCAAACCTTGCATGATCTGACTACCATCAACGGCGGCGAGCCGATCCAGGGGTTCTGACGGCGGATGCCCGCTCGAACCCTTGGACAGGCTTTGCGCGCCGCCCGATGCCTGCCGGACGCCGTCTCAAGCAACCTGCCCGCAACGTCATCTTTCCTTTTGCCGGAGAGAGCCCGTGCAACCACATTTCAAGA
>DASZUP010000975.1:0-11349 GCA_035547635.1 Pirellulales bacterium | reverse complement strand
ATCGTCTCTGCCCGATTTCGCATTCCGATCGAGCCGCTGTCGTTCGTGTGGGCCGCGGGCGCCGTGGCGCCGTTGGTAGACCGGTTGATCATTGTGCCTTGGACCGACTGGCGAGAACGGCGCCAGGAAGCGTTCGACGATGCATTGCCTCTGCCGCACCCCGTCTTGCAAGGGCCGCATGTGCGGGCAAAGTCGCCCCGCCCCACTGTAACCCCAACCGTCGGACAGCGTCCAACGCGACCTCGACGCGGCTGAACGGCGCCTCAGGAGTGTATCTTGGCGAGCGTTTCGGCCAGTTTGCGTCCCAAACCTTCGATGGCCGCCTGCTGCTGGGGGTCTTTGAGCGCGCCGTCTTCCTGGAAGGCTTCGTGCGCCTTGGGCACGGCGACCTGGTCCGGCAGCACCAGCACCTGGATGTTGCCTAGAATGGCTCGCACGTGGACAAGCCCCCGCAGGCCCCCTAGCGCACCGGGCGAGGCGCTCATCAAGACGGCCGTCTTGCAGCGAAAACAGTCCAGCGAGCCGGCATCAGGAGACGGACGCGAAACCCAGTCGATCGTATTCTTCAGCAACGGCGTGATGGAACTGTTGTATTCCGGCGCCGAGATCATCAAACCATGATGCGCGAGCAGCAAACGCTGCAGCTTGCGGGCGTTTTCCGGAACGCCCTGAGCCGTTTCGGCGTCCTGGTCGAACAGCGGCAGAGGATAATCTCGCAAGTCGATCAGAGTGACTTCCGCCCCGGCCGCCTGGGCTCCGGCAACGGCGATCTTGATCAGTTTCTTGTTGAACGAATCCGTGCGAGCGCTGCCAGCGAAAGCAAGAATACCGGGCGTTTGAGTCATCAGGATCTCGGCCTCTTGAACGAACTGAGTAATAACTTCGCCTTAATAGTGCTTTGCCACAAATCATGCCCGCTCGTCACGTTGCCGCGCGCTTGACAATCACTTCCTTGACGAACAGATTCGCGTTCGGGACCAGAACGATCCGGTCGTCGTGCTGCAGGCTGGTATAGCGGAAATCGATGGCGACGACCGTCCCTTCGAGTCCTGTCGCGTTGCCGACGCTGATGTAGTCGCCGCGGCGAAACGGTTCGTAGATCAGGATCAGGATGCCGGCCAGCCAATTGGAAATGATGTCCTTGACGGCAAAGCCCACGGCGAAGCCCGTCAGCCCCAATCCGGCCACCAAAGCCGTGACGTCGATTCCCAACTGACTGCACGCGGTCACCAGTCCGACGACCAATACCGTCAGCCGCCCGGTCGATGCCAGCAGCGCCAGCACGTCCTCGTTGACTCGCGCTTGCCGCCCCAGGCGGAGAATGAACCGCCGGAGCATGTTGGCCAGCGCCCAGAAGATCAACAGGACCAGCAGCGCCAGGGCCGCGTGCCCGAGGAAAATCCAGAAATCTTTCACCAGTTTGCTGAAGGCGGCTTCGTCGAGCTGCAACTTCGCGAGGAATTCGTTCATTCCGGCTCCTTCCGCCGTCAGTCGACTCGTTGGCAACGAATCTTACCGCCGACGCTCGGCTTGCGCCAATTCAAACGGCGAATTCCAGAGGGCGGTTGGCCCCCTAGCCAGGCCCGGCGTATGCTAACAGAAGCATGAATTCTCAAGCGTCTGACAAAACCCTGGCGAAACAGCGAAAAACGGCCAAGAAGCTGGGCATTCCCGGCCTGCGCCGCCACATTTTTCTCTGCTGCGACCAAGAAACGGCGAAATGCGCCGGCCGAAAGCGGATGCGCGCCGCCTGGAATTACCTCAAGCAGCGGCTTAAGGAACTCGATCTGGCCGACCGCGGCGGGGTCTACCGGACCAAGAGCGGTTGTCTGCGGGTCTGCGAAGGCGGACCGATCGCCGTCGTCTACCCTGAAGGCGCCTGGTACGGCCAGTGCGATCCGCCGGTGCTCGAACGCATCATTCAAGAACACCTGATCGGCGGGCGAGTGGTGAGCGATTACCTGATCGTCGAGCGACCGTTGAACGGCCAGGCGCCAGCAACCAGCGAAGAGTGATTTCGGCGTTCGGGCTGACGTGGCGCGGGAGCGCCGCCTTGCGTCTTACGCCCAAAGGTCCATAATTGCCGCTACGTTCGCCGGTTTTTGGATTCTTACAGAAAGGCGCATGCCGTAATGTCTCTTTTGGTCGTGGGGTCGATTGCTCTGGATAGCGTGGAAACGCCGGAAGCCCGCCGAGACGACGTGCTGGGCGGTTCCGCAGTCTATTTCTCATACGCCGCCAGCTACTTTACGCCCGTGCGGCTGATCGGAGTGGTCGGCGAAGATTGGCCCGCCGAGCACACGCAATTGCTCGAGGGCCGCAAGATCGACACGTCCGGACTGCAGATTGTGCCCGGCGCCAAGACTTTCCGCTGGCGCGGCAAGTACATGCCGAACATGAACGACCGCGAGACGCTGGAAGTGCATCTCAACGTGTTCGGCGAATTCAACCCGCAATTGTCGGAAAGCAGCCGCCGCAGCAAATTCCTGTTCCTGGCGAACGGCTCGCCGAAACTGCAGATGCAAGTGCTGGACCAGGTCGCCAGTCCGACTCTGGCCGTGGCGGACACCATGGATCTCTGGATCCACACCCAGCGCGACGAACTGATGCAACTCCTCCAGCGCGTCGACGGCCTGGTGCTCAACGACAGCGAAGCCAAGCTGCTGACCGACGACGAGAACCTGGTTCGCGCCGGACACAAGGTGCGCGAGATGGGCCCCCGCTTCGTAATCATCAAGAAAGGGGAACACGGCGCCATGTTCTTCAGCGCCCAGGAGACGCACGTCATGCCGGCCTATCCGACGCCGGACGTGATCGATCCGACCGGCGCCGGCGACAGCTTTGCCGGCGGCATGATGGGCTACCTGGCGGAAAAAGGCGTCTTCGATCCCAAAACGCTCAAAGAGGCCCTGGCCTACGGCGTCGTGACGGCTAGCTTTAATGTCGAGGACTTCAGCCTCGAACGCATGAAGCAGATCGATCGGAGCTATCTCGACCGGCGCTTGGCGGAATATCGGGCGATGCTGTCCTTTTAGCGAACACGGCCAGAGTTGCCGTGAGGCAAAGTTTCTAGCTGATTGATCGCCCGGTTGGCGGAATTGAACCCAGCGGCGCTGGAGCGGTACAACACCTGCTTTTTAAATCGCCCGTATGAATCGCATCGTTCGCACCTTTGTCGCGGCAGAAATCTCCGGAGAGATGCGCATGCGGGCCGGCCAACTGATCGGACGGCTCGGTTCAACCAGCGCCAAAGTGAAATGGGTCGAGCCGCACAACTTGCACCTGACGCTGAAGTTCTTGGGCGACGTCGACCTGCTGGAGATCCCCGAGTTGTGCCAGGCCGTAACCGACGCCGTGGCCGAACTGCCCCCTTTCGAGATCGAAGCTCGCGGCGCCGGCGCCTTCCCTGACTTGCACCACCCCCGGACGGTCTGGCTGGGCGTGGGGCACGGCGCAGAGGAAATGATCGAACTGCACGACGTCGTCGAGCAATCGCTGGCGCCATTGGGGTTTCGGCAGGAACAACGGCGTTTTCGGCCCCATCTGACGATTGGCCGGGTGCGCGGCGGCGGACCGGGGATTGCAGAATTGGCGGAAATTCTGGCGGAACAGGCAGACTTTGCCGGCGGCGTATCCAGCGTTGACGAAGTGGTCGTCCTGTCCAGCGAACTCAGCCGTACCGGGCCAACGTATGAAGTACTGGCCACCGCGCCGTTGAACGGTCGTTAGGCCAAATCGGTTTGATAAGATAGGACAGCAGGGGCGGCGGTTGACCGCCGGATTCGGCTCGCGTGGCGGTCGCCTTTGTCCAAGGAACGGCAATCGCGGCAGCCACGATTCCAGATTCACACAGCAATACTCACCCAGGAGGACCGACGGCAAAGATTTCTTCGCTCAATTCATCTTGAATCGACTAGTGAACACCGATATAGTATTCATCAGTTCACCTATCGTTCAGGCGCTCTGCTGCCCGCGGTTCCAGGCCGTTCAAGATTTTAGAAGGAAGAAATCATGGTTGCCGCCGAAAAGTCCAATCATCGCATGGCCAAAAAGGAAACTCCCGCCGTGAAGTCCGCCGCCAAGTCGGCAAGCAAGAAAAGCGACGCCGCGAATTCGTTGTTAAACGGCAATCCGACGCTGAAAAACACGTTGGCGCAGATCGAAAAGCAGTTTGGCGAAGGCGCCATCATGCCGCTGGGCACCGACAGCGGTCTGCGGATTGAAGGCATTCCGACCGGCAGCCTGTCGCTCGATTTGGCGTTGGGGGGCGTCGGCATACCGCGCGGCCGCATCATTGAGATTTACGGCCCGGAATCAAGCGGCAAAACGACGCTGGCGTTGCACGTGGTGTCACGCGCTCAACGGGCCGGCGGCATCGCCGCCTTCATCGATGCGGAACACGCTTTGGACCCCAGTTGGGCCAAGAAGATAGGCGTCGAACTGGAAACGCTGCTGGTCAGCCAGCCCGGCAGCGGCGAAGAGGCGATGCACATTACGGAGATGCTGATCAAGTCGAACGCCGTCGACGTGATCGTCGTCGACTCGGTGGCCGCGTTGGTTCCGCAAAAAGAATTGGACGGCGAAATCGGCGATTCGCACGTCGGTTTGCAGGCCCGATTGATGAGCCAATCGATGCGAAAACTGACTGGGGCCATTGCCAAGAGCAAGACCTCGGTGATCTTTATCAATCAGATCCGCGAGAAGATCGGGGTCATGTTCGGCAGCCCGGAAACCACCCCTGGCGGGCGGGCTTTGAAATTCTACTCCTCCTGCCGAATCGACGTGCGGCGGATTGGCCAAATCAAGGAGGGAGAAGAAGTTGTGGGCCAGCGAGTGCGCGCCAAGGTGGTGAAAAATAAGGTTGCGCCCCCCTTCCGTGTCGCCGAGTTTGATATGATGCATTCCAATGGGATCAGTTACGAAGGAGACGTGCTCGATCTGGCGATTGCCCAGAAGCTGGTAGTCCGCTCCGGGGCCTGGTTCCGTTATGGAGACTTGCAACTCGGGCAGGGGCGAGAAAAGGCCAAGGCCTATCTCGAAGAGAATTCCGCTTTTACCGAAGACTTGAAGGCGAAGATCCTGGCCGCGGGCGGCGCAACGATGGCTGCGGAGCCTGGCGAGGAGAACGGGGTCGACGGGGCGGGAGACGAATAAGTTCGGAAGGCGCAGCGCACCCGGTGGCGCCCATGGCGACCGCCGGCTCGCGTTGAGGAGGCACGCTTTCCCTTGAAGCGGCGAGAGTGTGCACCCATGAGCAGACGTTGTTGCGGATGCTGGCGTTGGGCGTTCGTCTTACTGGCCGTCCTGGGAACGGCAGGCGCCGGCGTTCCCGTCAGAGCCCAGGCAGACGCCGACTCGAGCGGCGGGGCGCAAGCCCCCGCGGAGCAAGGCAATGCGGCTGCCGAAGCGGCCCAGGCCGAAGCCGATTTGCAACTGGTTTCCGCCCTGGAGCGAGTCGTGTCCCGGGCGATCGCTCGCGCGGAAAAGTCGGTCGTCAGCATCGCCAGGCGGAGCCGGTCCGCCGAATATGCTCGGCGCGACGCCCAGCCGGATCTGGTCGGGCTGGCCTCGCGGCGCGGCGCCGCCGCCAATGATCCACGCGATCCGGAATTCGTCCCCAACGAGTTCGCCACCGGCGTCGTCGTCGACGCCAGCGGCCTGGTGCTCACCAACGCGCACGTGATCGACATCGAGAGCGATCACTTTGTCACCACGGTGGATCACAAGGTCTTCGAAATGAAGATCAAGGCCAGCGATCCGCGCAGCGATCTGGCGGTGCTGGAGTTGAAGCAGCCGCGGCTGATGAGCGAAGGCGACTTCACGCCGATGCCCTTCGGCGACGCTTCGAAACTTCATAAAGGGCAGATCGTGATCTCGCTGGGTAATCCCTATGCGATCGCTCGGGACGGACAGGCCAGCGCCAGTTGGGGCATCATTTCCAATCTGGCGCGCAAAGCCGGGGCGCAGCCGCAAATGGACCAGATGCCGCAAACAGATGCCACCAAAATGCTGCATCATTTCGGCACCTTGATTCAGACCGACGCCAAGCTGAACCTGGGCACGAGCGGCGGCGCCCTGCTCAACCTCCGCGGCGAAATGATTGGCTTGACGACTTCGCTGGCGGCGTCGGTCGGTTATGAATTGCCGGCCGGCTATGCGATTCCGGTCGATGAAACGTTTCGCCGCGTGGTGGAAACGCTCAAGCAAGGACGCGAGGTCGAGTATGGCTTGCTGGGCATTGTGCCGCAGCATCTCCACCCGCTCGACGTGCTGAAAGGCTTGCACGGTTCGTTGGTCGTCGACGTCCGGGCCGGCGACCCGGCCGCGCGATACGGAATCGAACGAGGTGACATCGTGACGCATGTCGATGGCCAGCCGATTCACGACGCCGACGGCTTGCGATTGCAGGTCGGCAAGCTCCCCCCGGCGGCCACCACCACGCTGACCATCCTGCGCGGCGGCCAAACGCTGCAAAAGCGGGTCGTGCTCAGCAAATACCCCCTCTCGCTGCCGCAGATCGTCACCTACCGGCCCCCCGCATGGAGAGGGTTGCGAGTCGATTACCCGACGGTTACCAGGAACGTCGTCCCGGGCGACATCGCCGACTTTGCCGAGCTGTCCGGCTTCAGCGGCGTTTGCGTCGCGGCGCGGGACGTCGAGACGGGCAGTCCAGCCTGGGACGCCGGACTGCGACCCGGAACCCGGATCAGCCACGTGGGCGCTACGCCGGTGGAGACGCCCGAGGAATTTCGCCGTGCGGTGGCTGACAAGACGGGGCCCGTACGGCTGAGAACCATCGGCCCCCGGGGCGAGGCGAAGGTGATCGCCGTTCCGGAAGAGTAAACCGCCGCGGCAGAGGCGGCTCGACGGGCCCGATGACAGGCGGGGTGCGCGTCAGGCATTGTCGAATCACCGCCCGTCGGTCGCCCGTTTTTCCGGCCACAACGCGTCATTCCGCCGGAACGTAATTTCTCGCGGATTCAGCCGCAACCGGCCGTGACCTCGGCTAGTCGGCAACCCAGCGGCCCGCTATCATCAGCAGTTTAATCGGGCCAAACGGCCTGGATTCTCCTACCTCGAGTCTCGCACGAGAGCCATGAAAACGGACGAACTCCGCGAAAAATATCTCTCCTTCTTCGAATCCAAAGGCTGCGTCCGCCGACCGAGCGACGTGCTCGTGCCGCGCTGGGATCCGTCGGTGCTGTTCACGCCCGCCGGCATGAACCAGTTCAAGGACCACTTCCTCGGCAAGTGCAAGCTGGAGTTCACCCGCGCCACCACGTGTCAGAAGTGCTTGCGGACCGGCGACATCGACAATGTCGGCCGCACGGCCTACCACCACACGTTTTTCGAAATGCTGGGCAATTTCAGCTTTGGCGATTACTTCAAGCGCGAAGCCATCAACTGGGCCTGGGAGTTCCTGACCGGCAAGAAATGGCTCGGCTTGCCGGCCGATCGGCTGACCGTGTCCGTCTACGTCGATGACGACGAGGCCGCCGAGATCTGGATGAAAGACATCAAACTGTCCCCCGACCGCATCGAACGGATGGGCGAGGACGACAATTTCTGGCCGGCCGGCGCTCCCAGCCAGGGGCCGGACGGCGTCTGCGGGCCGTGCAGCGAGATCTTTTTTCACCCGGCCAGCGGCGGCTCCGTGGAAATCTGGAATCTCGTCTTCACCCAGTTCAACCGCGTCGGCGACCCGCCCAACAATCTGCGGCCGCTGCCGAGCAAGAACATTGATACGGGCATGGGCCTGGAGCGGACCGCCGCCGTCCTGCAGGGGGTCGACAGCAACTTCCACATTGACATCCTGCGGCCGATCGTCGAAGCGGCGGCCGAGGTGGCCAAGACCAAATACGATCCGGCCAGCGACGACGGACGGCGGCTGCGGCGCATTACCGACCACGTGCGCGCCTGCACGTTCGCCATTCATGAAGAGGTTTTCCCTGGGCCGAAGCGCGAGAAGTACGTCATCAAACGTCTGCTGCGGCGCGCCGTCCTGGACGGACATCAGTTGGGGCTGCACCAGCCGTTCCTGTACCAACTCGTGCCGGCCGTCGTGGCGGCCATGAAGCAACCCTATCCAGAGTTGGAGCAGACCATCGAGCGCGTCAGCCAGGTGATTCAGAAAGAAGAAGACAACTTCTTCTCGACGATCGACGGCGGACTGGAGCGGATCGAACGGACGTTTGCCGCCATGAAACGCGAAGGCCGGATGATGGTCTCCGGTCATGAAGCGGCCGACATGTACACCACGCACGGCTTTCCGCCGGAGCTGTTCGAAACGATGGCCGCGGAACACAACCTGACGTTCGATTGGGACGGTTATCGCCAGGCGATGGCCGAGCACGGCGAAGCCTCGGGGCTTGACCGCAAGCTCGAGTTGTTCAAGTCCGGCCCGCTCGACGCTCTGAAGAAGGCGATGCACGGCACGGAGTTCCTGGGCTACGAACAGACGACCGCTGCAGCCAAGGTCGTCGGCCTGATCGCCCACGACCGGCTCTGCGATCAGGTGGACGAAGTCAACCACGAAGACCCGATCGTCGTGGTGCTCGACAAAACGCCTTTCTACGGTGAAAGCGGCGGCCAGGTCGGCGACTCCGGAGAAATCGTCGGCGAAGGTTTTCGGTTTGAGGTAATCGACTCGCAGAAGGAGGGCGGATTCATCCTCCACCGCGGCCATCTGCGAAAAGGAACCATCAAGCAAGGCGCCGCCGTCACGGCGACGGTCGACGTCGAGCGACGCCAAGGCATCCGCCGGGCGCACTCCGCCACACACATCCTGCATTACGCCTTGCAGAAGCACTTGGGGCGTCACGCCCAGCAGCAAGGCTCCAAGGTCGATCGCGACTGGCTGCGGTTCGACTTTACCAATCCGCACTCGGTGTCGCGGGAGGAGTTGGCCAAAATCGAGGATGAGGTGAATGAGCTGATCGCCGCGGCTCAGCCGATCGGCTGGCAAACGCTGCCGATCGCCGAAGCTCGCAGTGCCGGCGCCATGATGCTGTTTGGCGAGAAGTACCCGGACCTGGTGCGAATGGTCTCGATGGGCGAGTTCAGCAAAGAACTGTGCGGCGGCACGCATCTCGACAGCACGGGCCAGGTCGGCCTGTTCAAGATCGTTGGCGAAGAGAGCGTGGCGGCAGGCACGCGGCGCGTGATCGCCGTGACCGGCGCCGAAGCTTTGGCTCGGGTGCGCCGCAACGA
Source organism: Pirellulales bacterium (assembly GCA_035547635.1). GTDB lineage: Bacteria > Planctomycetota > Planctomycetia > Pirellulales > JAICIG01 > JAICIG01. The sequence continues at coordinate 2,139 of DASZUP010000975.1, read as the reverse complement.
GCAGGCATTGGCCGACGTGGCCGCCGCCTTGCGAGTGGCGCCGACGGAAGCGCCGGAGCGAGTCGCTGCGTTGGTTAAGGAAGTTCGCGAGTTGAAGAAGCAGTTATCGGCCGGCGGCGCCGCCAGCGGCGTTTCCGCGGACGAGTTGCTCTCTCAGGCGGTCGAGGTCGGCGGAGCGAAACTGATTGTGGCCGAGATCCCAGGCGGTGGCGCCGACGCGATTCGCCAACTGATCGACCAGTTGCGCCGCAAGGCCGGTTCGGCCGCGGTGCTGCTGGCCAGCCGCGCGGAAGACAAGGTCGTCCTGGTAGCAGGCATCACGCGAGACTTGCAGGACAAAGGCGCCAACGCAGGCAACTGGGTGCGCACGGCCGCCAAGGCCGTCGGCGGCAGCGGCGGCGGCCGCGCCGACATGGCCCAGGCCGGCGGCAAGCACCCCGAGAAGCTTCCTGCCGCCTTGGAAGCCGCCAAGGCCGAAATGGAAAAGCAGTTGAGCAAATAGCCTGCGCTGCAGTCCGGGCATGCCAGCGCGGCGCAGGGCGCCATTTCCAAGCACCCTCGCAAAAAAGGCAATCTGGCGAAGACCGGCGAGATGCGCTCGCCGGTCTCATCTCTTCCGCATGGCGATAATATCGGCCTTTGCGCCAAGCGGCGGATTTGGTTCAATCCGCCGCCATTTTGCAGGGGAGCCGTCGGGCGCTTTGCCGGAAGGAGTCAGCCATGCGGATAGTCTCGGTGCGAGTTGCGTTGGTAGGAGCAGTGCTGGCGCTGGCGAGCGTCGCCGCAGCGGCCGACGAACCGGAAGCGAAGCCGGCGCCGAAGCCGAAATTCGTCGTAACCTGCAAATTGATCCAGCCCCAGCACGAGCGCCGCCTGGTCGTGGCCGCCGTTCCCGAAGGCAAACCGACCAAGATCCCGGTCCGCGTTCGAATCAAGGATGAGAGGGGCGCCGTGACCGCGGAGTTGGACGAACTGCGTTTGGATGTCCCCGACACGGATCGGGCCGAATCGGTCAGCGTCGGGCACCAGATCCAGGTTAAAATCAACGAGACCCAAGCGGACCGAGTGCACTTGGACGCGGCCGTCGAGTATCACGGCGTCAAACGCGAAGGCGAAGATGATTTTCGCGCCGCCAACCAAAGCAGCCGCTACGTGGGCGAAGTCCTTACCGGCCGGCCAGTCTCGGTCGTTTTGGAAACCAACGACGCGGGCGAACCGAAGCACTGGGTTGAGTTTGTCGTACGTTTCGTGGATGAAAGAGCCCAACAAAGGGCGCGAGAACTAACGCGGACTTACTCGGTCGTGTATAGCGTTGCGGGGCTGGTCGGCGTCGAAAGAAAGGCAAAGCCCGGCAAGCGCCCCGAACTCGATTTCGACCCGCTCATCAAGAAAATCGAGCGCAAAATCTCGCCCGACAGTTGGGCCCAGGCCGGCGGCGAAGGCAAGATTCAGCCCTTTGCCCGCACCGCCAGCATCGTCGTCGTGCAGACGGCGGCTGTGCACGAAGAACTGGCCGCCTTTCTGGCGAGGTTGAAAGACGACGAAGAAGCCATCCAGGAAGCGATTCTAGAGGTGCAATAAACGCCGAGCATTCGTGGCCAACTTGACGGCCGATCAGACAGCGCCGGACGCAAGTTCGCTCCACGGCGGCGAAAGACAAGTCGCGAACTCTCACGCTTGCGTCGGGCGTCGTCTAACGCTCGTTGCGCTGTTGCAGGACCCGTTTGAGATATAGTCTCGCTCCCTGCGTGACCTTCGGGCATTCCAAAAACACGCCTGAGTCAACAAGATTTGGCAAACGAGCCAACTGCTTTATTCCAGCATCGGAGATATCTGGACTGAATATTTGAACCTGTTGCAGATCCTTGAAAGCCGCCAGACGCGTTAAGTCTTTATCAGTGAAGCGACCGTTTACTCCTTGAGCGTCAACTCGCAACAGCTTCAGGTTCGAGAGTTGCAAGATCGTCTTCCAACAAGCCTCTCCGAATTCCCCGTCTAGCCACAGGCCTTCGATGCCGTCCATCTCGCACAGTCGCTTCAAGGCGGATGCATCGATGGGCCCCGTCAATCGTGCTCCCACCGCCGGCGGTTCGATGGGCGGCCAGCGGCCGGCGTTCCAAAAGCAGAACGCGGAGATCC
>DASZUP010000974.1:0-3916 GCA_035547635.1 Pirellulales bacterium | reverse complement strand
AACTTCTCCTTGCTCGATACGGACGAGCCCGCCGTTGCCGCGGTCGCCGCCGTGCGCAGCGGCCGGGCGAAGATGCTGATGAAAGGCCAGATCGCCACGCCGGCGCTGATGCGCGCCGTGCTCGACTCCGTTTCGGGCCTGCGCACCGATCGGGTCGTCTGCCAGATTCCGTTGGTCGAATTGCGCCCCTCCGAACGGCGATTCCTGATGGCCGACACCGGCATCTGCATCCAGCCCAGCGTTCGCCAGAAGCTCAACATCCTGACCAGCGCCGTCAACCTGGCGCAGGCCTTGGGCGCCGAAACGCCGCGCGTGGCGCTGATGGCGGCGAGCGAAACGGTGAAAGAAAGCATGCCCGAAACGTTGGAGGCCGCCGAGATCGCGCGACGGGCCGCCGCAGGAGAGCTTCCCGGCTGCCCGGTGCAAGGCCCCCTCTCGTTCGACCTGGCCTTTGCGGCCGAGGCTTCCGAGAAAAAGCAGATTTCCGGTCCGGTTGCGGGCGCCGCCGACGTAATGCTGTTTCCAAACCTGCTCTCGGCCAACCTCACGATCAAGGCCATCATGTACACGGCCGACTGCCGCTTCGGCGGAGTGCTCTGCGGTGCGCAATGCCCTGTCGTTTTCATGTCGCGAGCTGACACGACGGCGACGCGGCTCAACTCGCTGGCCCTGGCCGCTCGCCTGGTTGCCGGCTGAACCGGCAGCCATGGCAAAGTTTCCGGCTGACGGCGCAGGCGCCGCCGGGAAGAAAATCGCATTGCGACGTGCGGCGTGTTACACTCAGGCTCTTCCTCATCGGCATCGCTGATTTCCCTGTTGCGGAGAACTTCTATGAAATCGCTCAGCTTGATCCTGATCTCCTTGTTCGCCGTTTCCGGCGCGCTGCAAGCCGCAGAAAACGCCGACCAAACGGGCCCGACCTACGCCAATGTGTCATACGGTCCGTATGCCGCCGACGTTCTCGACTTCTGGGAGGCCAAGGGAGAGGGGCCGCGACCGCTGCTGGTTCACATTCATGGCGGCGGCTGGACGGGCGGCGATAAAAAACAAGACGCCAAGACCGTTCGCCTGTTCCTGGACAAGGGCATCTCGTACGCCTCGATCAATTACCGCTTGAGCGGCGAGGCTCCGTTGCCGGCGCCCGTGCACGACGCAGCAAGGGCCATTCAGTTCCTGCGCAGCAAGGCCTCCGAGTGGAACATCAACCCCAAGCGGATTGCCCTGACGGGCGGCAGCGCCGGGGCTTGCACTTCGATGTGGATCCTGCTGCACGACGACCTGGCCGACCCGAACTCGAAAGACCCGGTAGCTCGTCAATCTACGCGAGTCACGGCTGCGGCCGTCAACGCCGGGCAAACCTCGATCGATCCTAAAGTCATCGAAGGCTGGCTCGGTCCCAACGTGCTCAAGCATCGCATGATCAACATGGCCGTCGGCGAGCCGACCATCGAAGGCGCGCTGAAGAACTACGATAAATACCATGACTTGTACGTCGAGTTCTCGCCGTACAACCACCTCGACAAAAACGATCCGCCGCTGCTGATGACCTACGGCAATGACATGACGCTGCCTTCCAAGAACGCCGGACACGGCATCCACCATCCGGTCTACGGCGTGAAGATGAAAGAAAAGGCGGACCAGGTCGGGCAAGAATGCTATTTGCTGATTCCGGGCGTGTCCAAGTCAGACAAATACGCCTCGGCCAACGCGTTTTTGATGGATAAATTGCTGGCGCCCTGACGCGCGTGAACACACCGACGCTCGCCGCCCGCGGGGCGGCGAGCGGCCATTCAGCGCCAACCGCTAGCAGCGGACCAAGGCGCCCTCGTGCCATACCGCGGCGACTCTCGGGTCACGCCGCGTTCTCGGCGATCTGCAATTTCCGCGACAAATCACGTTGCGGGAACAGATGCTCATTTTTTCAAAAAGAATGGTTGACAGGGGCCGCACAGCCGCTAACATCTAGTGAGATTGAGTCTCAGTTGCAATCCGAGGCATAGCAAGCCTACCCGCTCTCCTCTGCGGAGCCAGCCAAGCTCGGACAGTCAGTCTCGCGGCGACGCATCGGGCGACGTCGCGAAGCACCGAATGTCATTGGCTTTAGATGAGGTAGAGCGATGTCTTTGTTCTTTGGCCGCGCGCGGCGCGGCTTTACGCTGGTCGAACTGCTGGTCGTAATTGCCATCATCGGCATCCTGGTCGCCTTGCTGTTGCCGGCGGTCCAGGCGGCCCGAGAATCAGCCCGCCGCACGCAGTGCACAAACAATCTCAAGCAGATTGGCCTGGCGATGCAGAACTACCATGACGTGCAGCGGGCATTTCCCAATTCGGATACAGGCGGTTCGATTTCACGGGCCAGCGCCTTCACGCCCATCCTCCCCTACCTGGAACAGACGCCCGCCTATAGCCTGTATAACTTCTCTTTGGGCAATTCCGACGCGCCCAATTTGCAAGTCGTGTCGCAAAAGCTTTCCGTCTATTTGTGCCCTTCGGCCGTGCTGCGCCGCGAGATCCCGATCTCCGGCTGCGATACGAACGATCGGGCGCCGGGAACCTATGCCGTCTCGACCGGAGATGACGATCCGTACGGAACGTTGACGGGTTCGATTCCCAACAACGGGGCCATCGTCGAGCATGGCTCGGGCATCACGCGGATGCGAGATTTCATCGATGGAACGAGCCAGACCTTGATGGCCGGCGAATCGGCTTGGAACTTTGCGGATTACTTGTTCAGTTCAGGCCCGTGCAGCGGCCAGGTCCGCTGGGGCTTCACCTATTGGTCCTCGCCGTATCCGTTGTCGACGGCCTTCACCACCAAGGGCCCGCTCAATCCGAAGAGCATGTCCGGCGACTCCAGCAGGCTCTCGAATTTTCGCAGCGATCATCCCAGCCTGCTCAACTTTCTCTTCTGCGACGGCTCCACCAGGCTGCTCAGCGAAAACATCGATCACAACCTGCTCGATCGTCTGGCGACGCGAGCCGGCGGCGAAGCTGTAGGCGACTTTTAATCTCGCGTTCTCAGCAGCCCCTGCCTCACCGGTCCCTCGGCCGACGAACGACGGCCGCGCCTAGTCGCCGTATCGAAGCAGCGCATCGCCATTGCGGTCGCTGCGAATCGACAGTTTCGTCTCTGACAGAGGAGTTTCTCTGACGATGAATATTCCCAATTTCCAGCTTGCACTCCGTGCCCGGGGGGGCGCTGGCCTGGCTTTGCCGCTTTTGGCGTTGGCGGTCGTTGCCGCAGGCTGCGGTAAGGGCGATGGCCCTGTGCGTGCCGCGGCGAGCGGCCGCGTCAGCCTGGACGGCGCCCCCTTGCACGCAGGCGTCGTGCGATTCATTCCAACCGGCGCGACCGAAGGCCCCGCGGCATCGGCCACCGTCAAAGACGGCGCGTTCGAATTGCAGCCGTCTGAGGGGCCGGTCGTGGGCACGCACCGCGTCGAAATCGAAATGATCGACCATTGGGGGTTTCCCGCCGACGATGAGGCGGCCTTCGTTCGGCACTTCGAACAGGCGCCCCGTTCCCAGCGACCGAAAAGCGCGATTCCCGAGATCTACAATCGCCGCTCGACTCTGACCGCCGACGTCAAAGCGAACCAACCCAACGAGTTCGAGTTTCCGCTCCGCTCAACGGGCGCCGGAATGTCACAACGGTGACGCGGTCGGATGAAAACGCCGACGCCGCGCACACGCATTCATCCGACACACTTTTTCACGGGGCGCAATAATCTCGAAAGGTCTACTATGAAATCATCCCGTTTCTCTTGTTCTCGTTCGTTTACGCTTCGCTGCGTCCTGGCGGCGACCGCCACGGTTGTTGCACTCGTTCCGCACCCAGCGCTGCACGCTGGGGAGCCGGCAACCGCGGCGGCGCTGATGAAGCAGGCCCACGACGGCCGCGCCGAGTGGCAGAACT
>DASZUP010000973.1:0-6689 GCA_035547635.1 Pirellulales bacterium | reverse complement strand
GTGCGGGATCTTCATCCGCCCGAGCGCCGGTCGCTTGAAGCAACGCGGCCACAAGGCACGACAAGAGTAAGAATCGCATGAATCGGTCTCCTAAAGCCTGGGACGAAAAACGCCAACAGCCAAACCGCAACGCCGCTATCGGGCCGTGCTGATACTTCGGGCGCCTCAATCAAGTCCGGCCGTATCCGGAAGAAAACGGCGCGACGGGCGCAACCTTATGCTCAATTGTGGCATGCAAGCGGCATGCCGCGAGGGGGCGGCACGCTAGAATTACGTGTAGACGATGCCCGTCTTGCTGAATACTCACCGTCAGGGCCAGAATTCCCTGAATATGGCGAGCTTGGCGGGCGTCTGCCCCCGGAAGTTTGACCTTTCGGGCAGCGCAAAAAAAGCCGCCGCAAACTTCGACAGAATGCGGCGGCTTGGCTGGCTTCGAGTTATCGACGAAATCCAGGAAAAGTCGGCTCTCCCAGAATCAGTCGATATTGCTGTCGTTCATGGGAGTATTGATTAGATACGTGGAATTATTTGGCGTTGTGGCGGTGGTCCAATTCAAAGACCCGGCGGGCTTGACGCCTTTCCCGTTCGGAGACATCAACAAGCAGTAAATGCCGTAATCAATCTCCTGGGTCAGAAACCGCGAGTGACCATCGCAAAAGGCAACCATGGCCCCGCCTGGATGGCTACTAAAAGGCCGAGCGTTGTTAACGTAACTGGGGCTGTTTGCATTGGCCGTGTCTTGCTGGCCATTGATCATCCCCATCGGATAATTCTGCGGTTGGAACGGAGGCATGTTGGTGGAACTGTTAGTGGAATAGTTCCACACAAAACCATGAAACGCTTCGTAGACATAGCTCGCCCCTTTCCCCCCCGAAGCGAACTGGGCATAACTTTGCGAATCGTTGTTTTCTGCCAACATCAACGTATTGGACGTACCGTCAGAATTCGAGATGAAGTCTTGGGTCACGCTTGTAATCGATAGCGAACTGCTCGACGGCTGGTACCGATTCATAAACACGCCGTTATCTCGCCAGTCATACGGAACTGTCGTTGATGCATTTGCGGTGTTATCCTGCATACCCGTATTGGCAACATAAGCACAAGGAGGCGGAGTCCTCTGCGCGGGGGGATTGCTGGGGCAGATTAGGCCTTGGATATAACCGTTTATTGCCGGATCAGCCGAGGCCAGATAGTTTGTGTTTTGAGCCGAGAAACCGTTGTTTGTGCTGATGAACATCCCCCGCTTCCAGTTGCGGTACAAGTCAGTCCTTTCAATCAGGGGCAGCAACGGGATGACCCAATGGACGGGATATTGCCCCTGAGTATTCAGAACGCCATCAGATTTCAGCGAGGCGAGCATTGTCGCTTGGCCGCCGTCCGGCGTAATCGTCAATGGCTCCCGATAGCCAGGATACTGCCCGTTCGTATTGCTCACGAAGTTCTGAAGGGCCAGACCCAACTGGTGCAAGTTGTTGTTGCACGTGTTGCGGCGGCCGGCTTCGCGGGCCTGTTGAACGGCGGGGAGAAGCAGGGCCATCAGCATGCCGATAATGCTGATCACCACCAGAAGTTCCACCAACGTGAATGCGCGATGTCTTGAGCGAGTCATAATGTGTTTTCGACCCATGGGTTCTCTCCCCTTCCTGGCGCCCTGATACAAGCGGATATGAACAGACCGGAACCAGCCCATCGGATTCTATCAATAGCCTGTCGATGACCGCAACAAAATTCTTGAAAAATTCGCCCTCCCAGCCGGTAAATTCGCGTTTCTCCCGTTTCTCCCCCGCACGGACCAACGGTCGCCATGGCCACGGCTGCATGCAACCATCATGGGTGGTTCGAATCCGAAAAGCATCGTCATTTTGCCGCCTGCTGGCCTGATTTGACACACTCATCGAAAGGGCCCGGAATGGCAAGAGACGCGAATCGGCGCCAGCAAGACGGCGAAGGGGCTCTTCGCCGTCTTGCCTGACGTCCGGCGGACCATTTTTTGCCGGGCGCTGCCAGAGCTAAGGCCCCTTAGCGCCAGCGTCGAAAGCTGCGGCCTGCGCTTGCAAAACCTGCAAAAAACGCGTCATGGCCGCCCAAGTGCGGTCCGTGAAAAAAGCCGCCGCCGAAACCGCCGCCGCCCGTCGTGCTCGGCGGTGCGTTGACCATCACCGTAATCGTGCCGGTCAGCGCTGGGTTGCTCCCGTCTGCCGCGGAGATCGTCTGGCTGCCCGTCGTGTTCAGCGTTACCTGAAACACGTGGCGACCGTGATCGTCGGCCGTGAACGTGTAAGCGTCAGGCAATACCGCGCTGGAGTCGCCGTCGGCGGTTAGTTGCACCGTGCCCGTGTAGTTCGGCACGACATGGTTCGACGCATCCAGGGCGACCACGACCACGTTGAACGGCGAACCCGCGGTCACGTGCTCATCCGCCCAGACGGCGAAATGCGTGGCGACCGGCGCCGGGTTCACGGTCACGGTCACGGTCCCGGCAATCGCGGCCGTGGCGGTATCCGTCGCGACGATCGTCTGGCTGCCCGTTGTGTTCAACGTCAGTTGAAACACGTGCCGGCCGTGATCGTCGGCCGTGAACGTGTAAGCATCGGGCAACACGGCGTCCGGGTCGCCGTCAGCGGTTAATTGCACCGTGCCCGTGTAGTCCGGAACCACATGGTTCGAGGCATCCAGGGCGACCACCACCACGCTCGTCTGCGCGCTGGCCGTAACGTTCTCGCGCGCCAGAACGGCGAAATGCGTGGCGACCGGCGCCGGGTTCACATTCACCGTCACGCTGCCGACGATCGTATCGGCTGTCGTATCCGTGGCGGTGACCGTCTGGCTGCCCTCCGTCTTCAGCGTGGTCTGGAACACGTGAAAGCCATGATCGGCGGCGGCGAAGGTATACGAGTCGGGCAATACGGCATCGCCGTCGCTGCTGGTCAACTGCACCGTGCCGGTATAGTTCCAGACCGGGTGATTGGCTGCGTCGAGCGCTACCACAACCGTGCCGAACGTCTTGCCGGCGCTCACGTTTTCGGCCGCCCAAACGCCGAAGTGCGTGGCCACAGGCGCCGGCGCGACGTTCAATGTGATCGAATCGGTGATCGTCGAATCGGCCGTATCAGTCGCCGTCACCGATTCGGCGCCCACCGTGTTGAGCGTAAGCTGAAACAGGTGACGGCCATGATCGGCGGTGGTGAACGTATAGTCGTCGGGCAGCACGGCGCTGGCATCGTCGCTGGCAATATGCACCGTGCCCGCGTAATTACTAGCCACGTGGTTCGCCGCATCGAGCGCCACCAGTACCAACGGCTCCGCTGCGCCCGCCGTGACGCCTTCGGGCGCCCACAGCGCAAAATGGGTCGCCGGGGCGGTGGAAGCGACGCCGGCGCCGTGCAGCAGCACTCGTTGTTCCAGGTTTTCCAGCCGGAGGCCGGCGCCGAGACGACGAGACTTGCCAGACCGAGCCGCCGCGCGCGAAGCGGCTTTGGAAGCAGATTTGCCTGAGAATTTGCGCGGAAACACCGCCATGAAACACCTCTTGAAGGGAATGACCAGTCGATGGGCTGCGCCGGGCAAAGAAGCCTGGCAGAAAATGCAATCGCCCTGCTGAGAAGAACACGTCTGAGCCCGAACCCGCTGGCCGCAGGCGAGCCCTACGCGGAGCTTTGTACGCGAAAGCCCGCTTCCAAGGCAAGCGATTTGCAAAAATAAAACATTTGCTCTTGGCCGGCGCGAGTGCATATCGGCAAGAACCGCCAGATACAGGTCGCTGCTAGCATCCCCGCCAAGCCGGGCCCCTCCTGACTGAAGCTGGTCCTTGATCGACTCAATCGGCCTTCTCAATCAGTGGAGATTAGCGCGGATTAGCGGTTCCTATCTATTTGCATTTCGCATCACGGAGCCGACCGGCTGGAATTGCACGGCCGCCGCCCTGCGGCCTATGATAGTGCTGGCGGCCCGGCAACCCATTTGTTCTCCCGACGAACGAGGCGCGCAAGATGATGTCGACCATATTTTCCAAACGGGCGGCGCTGGCGGCGTTGCTGACGGGCGTTGCAGGCGTGCTGACGTATGGAGGAATTGCAAAAATGTCGGAAGCCAAGCCCCCGCAAGGCAAACAACAACAGGAATCGCAGGCGGCGGAGGTCGATCCGGCCAAACTGGAAAAGGCCACGTTTGGCTCCGGCTGCTTCTGGTGCAGCGAGGCCGTGTTCCAGCAACTCAAAGGGGTGCAGGCGGTCGTCTCCGGATACAGCGGCGGCAAGGTCAAAAACCCCACCTACGAGCAGGTTTGCAGCGGTCTGACGGGCCATGCTGAGGTGATCCAGGTCGCCTTCGATCCGGAGCAGATCAGCTACGACGAACTGCTGGAAGTCTTCTGGCAGACGCACGATCCGACCACGCTCAATCGCCAAGGCGCCGACGTCGGGACGCAGTACCGTTCGGTGATCTTCTATCACAACGACAAGCAGCAGGAACTGGCCGAGCACTACAAACGGCAGCTCGAAAAGGAACACGCCTTCCGCCGGCCCATCGTCACCGAGATCACGGCGTTCGAAGAGTTCTTTCCCGCCGAAGAGTATCACCAGAACTACTACGACAGCCACAAGAGCCAGCCTTATTGCTCGGCCGTGATTCGTCCCAAGGTCAGCAAAGTCCATAAGGTCTTTCGCGACAAGCTGAAAGGGAAATCGGACCAGGACTGACCCGGCCGATGGAACCATGCCCCGGCCGGCATCCCGCCCGGCGATCTCTTCTCGCAGGGCGCCGTGGCAAACGGGCGCTGCTTCTGATTACTGGTGCGAGCAAGCGGCCCGCGCCCGTTCGCGTTTTGAATCGGAGCGGAAGCGAAGGGCCTCCCTTACCCTGACGCCACGGGGCGGCCTGCCGTATTCTGCGTTGCGCGGCGAAAAAAATCTCGCCTTTTCTCTTGGCTACCGGCTCGCCTACATTGTCCCGCAGCGACGGCGACCGCCCCAAGCCGGGTCGTCCGGGCAAAGCGGAGCCGCGAACGAGGCGTTCCCGACGCACCAGCCGTAAATCGCGAGTTTTTATCCCGGTTGCGAAACCAGACAGGCGCCTGCCCACGTGCCAGAAATACTCCTGATCCTGTTCGGCGCGGCCGTGCTGATCGCCCTGCCGATCATGTTCATAGCGACCTACGTCCGGGCGCTGGGCATCCGCAGCCTGCGGCAGCGGTTGGAGCGGCTCGAACGGACCGTGGCCGCATTGCAGGCTGGCGCCACAGGAAGCGACCGCCCCGTGGCGCCGCCCGTTCCTGCCCCTGAGTCGCCGCAAGCAGGACCAGCCGAACCTGCCCTGGCGCCCCCGGCTGCAAGCGAACCGGTCGTGCTGGCGGCCGAGATTGCAGAACCGCCGGACCAGGTCGGCGCCTGGGAACGCCTGATCGGCGGGCAAGCGCTCGGTTGGCTGGCCGTGGTGGTGCTGCTGTTCGCCTCCGGCTTCTTCCTGCGATACGCCTTCGAGAACCAGTGGATTGGCCCGGTGGGCCGCGTCTCGCTGGGCGTGCTGGCCGGGACGGCGTTGGCCTTTGCCGGCAGGCAGTACCATCGCCGCGGCTGGCGCGTCTTTTCCCAAATGCTGACGGCCGGCGGCGTCGTGCTGCTGTACCTGTCAACCTACGGCGCCTTCGGCTTCTACCACCTGATCGGCCAGCGCGAGGCCGGCGCGGCGCTGGCCTTGCTGGTGGTCGAGTCGGTGCTGCTGGCCGTGTGCTATGAGGCGCCGGCGATCGCGTTGATGGCCGTCGTCGGCGGCTTGCTCACGCCGCTGTTGATGCACAGCGACCGCGACCAGTACCGCTCGCTGTTCCTGTATCTGGTCATGCTCGACGCGGGCGTCGCGGCCCTGCTCGTGTGGCGCAACTGGCGGCTGATCGGACTGGTCGGCATGGCGGGCACGCAGTTGCTGTTCTGGCTTTGGCACTGGGACAACTATCACCCGGAAAAGCTCGGTTGGGCAATCGGCTTTCAGACGGCGGTCTACGCCTTGTTCCTCGCGCCGACGTTGGCCGCGTGGCGAGCGAGGCGCCGCTCCGACTGGGAAGACCTGATCCGCATGCCGCTCAACGCCGCCTTCTGCTTCGGCGCCGTCTATGTGCTGCTGAAGCCCGACTACGGCCACTGGCTCGGCGCGCTGGCCGTGGCCGTGGCGGCCCTGTATGCGTTGGCGGCTCGCTGGCTGCTGACCGCTCGTCCGCAGGACGGCCCGGCGCAGTTGACGGCATTGGCCATCGCCATAGGGTTTCTGGCGCTCGCATTTCCGCTACAAGCCGACGCGCCTTGGGTGGCGCTCGGCTGGGCTGCCGAGGCCGCCGGGCTGTGGTGGTTCGGCGTGCGCATCCGCTCGGTCCCGTTGCGAGCGATGGCGGCGTTGCTGGCGGCGTTCAGCGCGGGAAGGGTCGGACTGATCGATATGCCATGGATGATGCACGCCGGCGGCTGGCCCGTGTTCAACCGCTACGCGCTGCCGGCGCTGGCGGCCGTCGTCTGTATGGCCGGCGGACTGACGGCTTCGCGCCGCCGCTTGGCGCGGTTGGCGCGAGAGGAATTGGTTCTGGTCGTCGTGGCGGCCATCGGCTGCGTGCTGATGGTCTGGGCGCTGGTCAGCGCGGACATCGTCCGCTACTTCAGCGACCTTTCGCAGTCGCGCGCCGGCCAGCGCGACTGGATGCGCTG
>DASZUP010000972.1:0-10244 GCA_035547635.1 Pirellulales bacterium | reverse complement strand
GGGCTACGAGGGGCTGAAGCAGCGAGAGGCCGACATTCCGCCGGAATCAAAGGACTGTCTGACCAAAGCGATCGAGCGGTTAGTGCATTTCTACGAAGCCCGCGGCGACAGCGACGAGGCCGCCAAATGGCGGAAGGAACTTGAATCGGCCCAGCCCGCTGCGAAGTCTTGAGACTCGCGGCGCCGATGAGCAAATTCCGACGCATTTTTAGCCACGGATGAAACACGGATTGAACACGGAAAAGAGATAAGAACCGTGTAGAAGGAATTCGCTTTCATCAGGGCGAAGGCGAGAGCCCATCTGATTTTATCCGTGTTCAATCCGTGTTTCATCCGTGGCTCGCTCCGCGTCCTTGTTTGCGGACGACTGACGCTCCAAAGTCACTCGCCCCTTATTGCGCCGGCGCCAAAGATGGTCACGTAGGTCAGGCTTTCCAGCCTGACGCTAAGGCCCCGTCAGGCTGGAAAGCCTGACCTACTTTCGTGCCGGGACAGTAATCACTCGTCGCTCGCTTTTTCCCCTTCGCCTTCGTCCTGCGAAGGCTCTTTTCCTTCTTCGTCCACCGGATCGTAAACGTGCGGATCGTAGTGGGCGCTCTCCGGATCATCCGGATAGATCGAAGGCGAGGCGGCTTGCTTGCGGCCGATGATGATGGCAAAGATCGAGGGCAGAATCAGCAGCGTGGCGAAGGTCGACATCAACAGCCCGCCGATCACCGCCCGGCCCAGCGGCGCTTGCATCTGGCTGCCTCGCTCCAGCGCCAGCGCCATGGGCACCATGCCGACGGTCATGGCGCAGGCGGTCATTAGAATGGGTCGCAGTCGCTCCTCGGCGCCGATGGCGGCCGCCTCGGTCGCAGGCTTGCCGGCGTGCCAGTGCTCGCTCATGAACGTCACCAGCATCACGGAGTTCGAGACCGAGACGCCAAGGCACATGATGGAGCCCATGAACGACTCAATGTTGAGCGACGTGCCGGTAAAGTAGAGAATCGTGGCGATGCCGGCCAACACTCCCGGCACGGCGCCAATGGCGACCAGCGCCAGTCGCGGCGACTGGAAATAAGCCGTCAACAGCACCAGAATCACGAACACGGCCACGCCCAGACCCACGCTGAGCGCCTTGAACATGGCGATCATCGGCGGGAGCTGGCCCATCAGTTCCACGCGAACGCCGCGAGGCGGATCGCCGGCCGCCGCGATCGCCGATTCGACTTGCCGCGAGGCGCGGCCCATGTCTTCGCCTTCGACGTTCGCCGTCAGCGTGATATAGCGTTGCGACATGTCACGGTCGATTTCGCCCGGACGAGACCCCTTGCGGACCGTCGCCACGTCGCGGACCATCAGGTTGACCAGCGGATTGACGCTTTCCAGCGGCAGGACTTCAATGTCTTCCGGCTTGTCTATCCGCAGCGGCGGAACCTGGAGCTGCACCAGGTAGTCGAAGCCCGTATTCACGTTGACCCAATAGTTGAGGTTCGTAAAGCGCGTTGAAGAGGTCGCCATGACCATGGCGCGCGCCAGATCCTCGACCGTCACGCCGCTGAGCCCGGCTTTCTCGCGGTCGATGTTGACTTCGACCGAAGGGTAATCGAGCATCTGCTCGAAGCCGATGTCGCGGAGGAAGGGAATGCGCTTCATTTCACCGGCGATCTTTTCTGAATGCTGTCGCACCAGTTTCAGATCGGTGCCCACCACGCGGACGGCGATCGGCGTCAACGAGCCGAAGCTCATCACGCTGGTGACGATATCGCCCGGTTCGAAGCCGAACGTCGCCCGGGCCGCTTCGCGCTGCGCGTCGTCTTTCGACAAGCCGCCTTGTTCCAGGCGTTTGGCCAGCCACGGTATGACCCGCTCCGGCAGGACCTTCCGCAGCCGCTCGCGGAACGCATCGAGCTTGATCCCGCTGTCTTCGCTCAAGGCCACGCGCAACTGCCCATCGTCGGGCCCGCGCATGAACAGCACCATGTTGTCGATGCCAAAGTTGGGGGCCACCTGACCGACAAAGCCCATCGTGATGTCGATGTTCTCGGGCTTCGCCTCGCGCTCAATCTCTTCCAGGCATTTCACGGCCATCTGCCGGGTGAGTTCGAAATTGGAGCCGGGGGGCGGGCGGAAGCGGAGCACGAACTCGCCCGAGTCGATCTGCGGGAACAACTCCGTGCCGACCTGCATGCCCAGCCCGGCGAGAATCAGCGCGCAGACGCCGAGATAGCAGGGTACGACGACCCAACGCAGTCGCACGAAGGCGTTGACCACCTTGGCGTAAGTTCTGAGGAACCGGCCGAACAAGCCCGCGTTCTCATCGTCGGCGCCGCCCGTGTGCTTGAGCAAAAACACGCACATGATCGGCACGAAGGTGCTCGACAAACAATACGACGAGATCATGGCGAAGCCGACGCCCAACGTCAGCGGCATGAACAGCGAGCGCAGCGGATCTTCCATGATGAACGCCGGAATGAACACCGAGAGAATGCAGAATAACGCCAGCAAACGCGGCACGGCGGTGGCGCCGGCCGCGTGCAGCACGGCCGAGGCGATCTTGGGCGTGCGCCCCATCTGCACGTGGACGTTCTCGATGGTCACCGTCGCCTCGTCGACCAGAATGCCGATGGCCAAGGCCATGCCGCCCAGCGACATGATGTTGATCGTATTGCCGGTAACCCACAGCCCCAGCATCGAGCCCAGCAAGGCCAGCGGAATATTGGCGACCACCACGACCACGCTGCGCAAGTCGCGAAGGAACAGCAGAATCATCAACCCGGTCAAAGTGGCGCCGATCATGCCTTCGGAAGCCACGCTCTTGACCGCCGCCACCACGGTGGGCGACTCGTCGAACTCGAAGTTGACCTTCACGTCCTTGGGCACGGCGTCGCGGAACAACTGCATCGACTTGTGTACGTCGGCCACGACGGTCAACGTCGAACCGGTGTCTTTTTTGATGATCGGCAGGTAGACCGATTTCTTGCCGTTGACCAGGGCGTAGCCGTAGGTGATGTCGGTGTCGTCCTGGATCGTCGCAATGTCGCGGAGATAGACGTTGCGGCCGATCTTGATCGGAATGGAGCCGAGTTGCTGGATATCGACGATCGTCGCGTTGTTGGAGACGATCGGCATCGAGTCTTTGATATAGACGTTGCCGGCCGGAATGATCGTATTGCCCTTGGCCAGGGCCTCGATGACTTCGATCGGCTTGAGGTTGTAATTGAGCAGTTTTTGCGGATCGATCGTCACGACGATCGACCGCATGTTCGGACCGAACGGAGAGATGGCGACCGTGCCGGGCACGTTTTTCTGCACCAGCGGCCGGATGATGTTCTGCGCCAAGTCGCCCATCGCCCCCAGCGAAGTCTCGGTGCTCTCGAACACCAGGTATCCGACCGGAACGCTGCCGGCGTCCATGCGCATGATCATCGGCGGCAGCGTGCCCTTGGGCATCCACGACATGGCCCGGTCCGACATGGCCACCACCTGCGCCATCGCCTGCCCCATGTCCGTGCCGGGGAAGAACGACAGCTCGCAGAGGGCAACCTGCTGGATGTTGCGAGTCTTGATGTCCTCGATGCCGTCAACGTACTGAAAGTACAATTCGAGCTGGTTGACGATGAACCCTTCCATCTGGTCGGGGCTCATGCCGACATAGTCGAGGAACACGTAGATTTTCGGTACGTTGAGCGACGGGAAGATGTCGACCCGCATCCGGTCGTAGGCCAGCACGCCGCCGCTGATCAGCGCCACGACCAGCATCAAGGTCGTGACGGGACGCCGCATCGCAAAAATCGTCGGAAACATGAAACGCTCCAGCTATAGGCGCCGGCCGCCAACGTCGGCCGTCAACGTCGCCGCGCCCCTCAGAACATAGGTCATCCTCGACCCTGATTCGGCGCCGCGCGGTCCACAAAATGCTTGTTTGTCAAGCAAACACGCCCCGCGAGAGCCCCCGGCGGCTCTGCCCGGCCCGACAATTAGCGCGTCGCTCATAGGCCGCACAAACGCCCCCCGCTGTCGGGCCGGTCTGAGGAGATAGGACCAATGAGTCACTCAAGGCGGAGCCGCCCCGCCGGAGCCGATGTCAAGAGACAGAACCTTTCTATTTTGGAAAGATTCTGTCCATTAGAGGGGCGGAAAATTGTTCTCAGCCGAATGTCCGGTTCCCGAGGCAAAAAAAAGATCAGCCCACTAACAGCTTCGTTTCCTGAGAGTTGCGTCGCGACCTGGTCCCCTCGGTTGGATAGCTGGCACAGTGGTTGCTTACGAAAAATTAATGTCCTCAGTTTCGGAAGATCGCGCTCAGCTTCAAGGCGAAACGGCGCCTCTCCTGAGACGGAGGCCATGCCCTGCTGGAAGCTCAGGTACATGCGATCAAATATGACTGCCGGCCGCTCGCGCGCGTCGCACAGCTTTGAAGGAGCGCTAGATCAGAGCAGGGCGACATGGTCCGCGGACGCCGGCCCGCCTGGGGAGACAAGCGGCACGGCAATCGCCGTGCGAGATGGAACAGATTGAGAAACTCCCATCGTGGTCGTCGTATGGAACGTCTGTGCCGAGCCGTCGAGCGACCTCGGTTGCCTTGTCGGGCCTAAACACGAGGGATAATATGGACATTGCAGGAGGCGGGACCCAGGCCTGCCAAACCAGTCCGTCGCGCCTGGCTTCGTCAGAGCAAGCCGCGGCCCCTCGTTCGGCTGCTGTCGCTATGTGGAAAAAGGTGGTCGCTCCGACCGCGCTAGTAAGTCTGATTTGGGCGCTGGTCAGTTGCGGCACCTCTTATATCCTCGGCCAGTTGGATCAGAGTCAGACGCGATTGCTCAATAAGAATCGCAACGTCATCCAGGCGGCCGGCGACATGGAAGAGAATCTGTGGCGCCTGCAGGCCACGGTGCTCGAGGCCGCCGAACATCTGGAACGGGGCGGCAGCCTGCGAGAGAAGTACCGGACCGAGGCTCAGAGTATTGAGCGAGCGTTCGATCGGGCGCTGGCCCGCGCCGAAGAAAATGCTTCGAGCACGGCGGAACGCGATCTGGTCCGCGCCATTGACCGGCAGTTCGCTCGGTATGGCGCCGCCTCGCGTGATCAGCTTGCACGCGAACACATGTCTCCCGACGAAGCGGCTCAAGCGGTCGATGCGGCCATGCATCTGGCGCGAACGGTCGTGCAGCCTTGCGAAGATCTGTCCGAACTGGCTCAACGGCTGACGAACGAGGCCTTTCAGCGGCGGGATCGCTGGCGGTCCCGAGTTGATTTGGGGCGGGTGGCCTTCGTGATTATCGGACCGGCGCTCGGCATTCTGCTGGGAGTGGCGGTCGCACGAGGGCTGCACCATTCGATCTCCGAAATCAGCGTTACGCTGCGCAGCGCCAGCGGCGACCTGGAACAGGAAATCGGCCTGGTTGAGGTTTATCCTTCGCCGGACATGGGCGGGCTACCCGCCTTGCAACAGCAAGTGCATGATGTTTCGGTCCGGATCAAGCAGGCGGTCGAACAATTGCAGCGTGCGCGTCGCGAAGCCGTCCGGGCCGAGCGGTTGGCCGTCGTCGGCGAACTGGCCGCGGGAGTGGCCCACGAGGTGCGCAATCCGTTGACGTCGGTCAAGCTGTTGATTCAAGCCATCGAGCGAAACCAATCGTCCGACTCAACCGACAGGCAGCGTCTGCAAATTGTCCAGCAGGAGATTGGCCGCATCGAAACCACCATCCAGGAACTGCTCGACTACGCGCGCCCGCCCAAGTTGCGCCGGGTTCGGCATGACGTGCGCGGCACCCTGCGGCGGGCGCTGAATCTGGTGGGCGGACGCGCCTTGCAAAGCCGCGTGGCCGTTGACGAGCAACTCGGCGCGGAACCGATGATGGTCGACGCCGACCCCGAACAGTTGCACCAGGTGTTCATCAACCTGTTGCTGAACGCCATCGAAGCCATGCCGTCCGGCGGCGAACTGCATGTGACGATCGACGAGCGAGCGGCGCCGGACAAGTCGTTGCAGGTGGTCATTCGCGACACGGGCGCCGGAATTCCGGCCCAAATCATGCAGCGGCTGTTCGAGCCGTTCGTCACCAGCAAGGAGCGCGGCATCGGGTTGGGATTGGCGATCAGCCGGCAAATCATGCAGGAGCACGGCGGGCGTTTGACGGCCAGCAACCTGCCGTCCGGCGGCGCCCTGCTGGTCGCGGAACTGCCGCTGGCCGATATGGAAACGCCGACCGCGTCGCCGAGCGGCGATTCGCAGACTTTGGAACAAGCCTCGGAGATGCGTCGTGAAGAAGCCATTGAAGCTGCTAGTCATTGATGACGAATCGAACATCCGCTACAGCATCGGCCAGGTGCTGGCCAGCGAGCGGGTGGAAGTGCTCGAGGCGGCGACGGCCGACGAAGGCTTGCGGTTGGCCGCCGAACATTCGCCCGACGTGATTCTGCTCGACATCCGCCTGGGACCGCGCTCGGGCCTGGAGGTGTTTCACGAATTGCGCGAGATCGATCCCAAGAGCCTGGTGATTTTCATCACGGGCCACGGCTCGGCGGATACAGCCATCGAAGCCATGAAGGTCGGCGCCTACGACTATCTCGTCAAACCGCTCGACGCCCACCATCTCCAGGACGTGATCGAGCAGGCCTTCAGCATCAGCCGCCTGATGCACGTACCGGCGCTGCTGGAAGAGGGCGAGCGGCCGCAGGACCAGCCCGATCTGCTGGTCGGCTCGGGCGCCGCCATGCGGTCGGTTTGCAAGCAGATCGGCCGGATGGCGCCGCAAGACGTGAACGTGCTGATTCTCGGCGAGAGCGGCTCCGGCAAAGAACTGGTGGCTCGAGCCATTTACCATCACAGCCTGCGCAGCCGCGCTCCCTTTCTGGCCATCAACTGCTCGGCCATTCCGGAGTCGCTTTTGGAAAGCGAGTTGTTCGGACACGAACGCGGCGCGTTTACCGGCGCCGAACAGCGCCGCATCGGCAAGTTCGAGCAGTGCCACCATGGCACGCTGTTTCTCGACGAAGTGGGCGACATGGCGTCCAGCACGCAGGCCAAGATTTTGCGCTTGCTGCAAGAGAACTGCTTCGAACGCGTCGGCGGCAGCGAAACCATCGCCGTCGACGTACGCGTCATTGCGGCCACCAACCAGAACCTGGAAGCGCAGATCGAAGCGGGACGCTTCCGCAAAGACCTTTATTACCGCCTCCGCGGCGTGACGATCAACCTGCCTGCGCTGCGCGATCGACGCGAAGACGTTTCTGAACTGGCGCACTATTTCCTGTTCCGCTATAACCGCCAGATGGGCGCCTCGGCCCGCTCGATCTCTCCGGAGGCCTTGGAACTGCTGCAGCAGTACGATTGGCCGGGCAACGTGCGCGAGTTGCAGAGCGTGATTCGCGAGGCCCTGATCGTCTCCGCCGGCCCGACGATTCTGCCGGAGTTCCTGCCGGCTGAATTGCGCAACGGCGCCGCGAACGGCAGCGAGCAAGCCACGCAGGACGCCGCCGAATGGCAGCGGCTGCCCGGAGAGATCGACGCCTGGTTTGCGGCGGGCGAAACCGACCTGTACCGCCGGGCGCTGCAACATTTCGACCGCTTGATGCTCCGCCGCGCCATGGACCACGCCGAAGGCCACCAGGCGCGGGCCGCCGAAGTCCTCGGCCTCAGCCGCGTCACCTTGCGGGCCAAGCTCCGCTCGCTGGGCATGCAAATCGGGAAAGTGCTGACGGAATGAGCCCGTCGCGTATATAATAAAAATCCGGGTCGCGGCGCCGGGGCAGCCAAGACGCGGCTACGGCAGCCAGCTCTCTTTCCGCAATGCAAGCGCCCGAAGCGCGAGACCCTATCGTCTTGTGCGTTTCCGTTTTGTTCGTCCGGCTGCGCTGCTGCGCGCTTTGCAGCGGCCCCGCTGAGGCGCCGAATGTTTCTGCAGGCACTTCCCTGAGGTTTTGATAACATCATGTCCCGCGCTTCCGCTTCTATCTCCGCGTTGCCGCTTGCCTTGGAACGCGATGTCTTTCTTCGCACGCTGGTCCGCGAGCTGGCGGGCACATTGCAAGACGTCGTCGGCCTGGAAGAAGCCTCGGGCTTCGTCAGCATCGTGGGGCAGCACATCGGCGACCAGATCAATCGCGAATACCGCCAGGCGTTGGCCGTAGAACGTCTCTCGCGCGAGCAGGTCGCTGAAGTGCTCATCGATCTCAAGCGACGCATTGAAGGCGACTTCTACGTCATTGAAGAGCACGAGGACAAGATCGTGCTGGGCAACCGCAAGTGTCCTTTCGGAGACAAGGTCAAGGACCGCCCCGCGTTGTGCATGATGACCAGCAATGTGTTTGGCGTCATTGCCGCCGAAAACCTTGGCTATGGCCGTGTGGCCCTCGAAGAAACGATCGCCCAGGGCGCCGCAGAGTGTCGCGTGGTCGTACACCTCAAGCCTGCAGTCGAAGGCGAGCAAGCGGACGGACGCGAGTACTTCGAGAGCTGAACTGGATCCGGCGAAAGACGCGTCAACTCAGGCGTCCAAGATCAAGATAAGGATCTCACCCCGTTGTCCGACCATACCTCCGCTGCCGGATCATTTGATTCAGCGATTCAGGAATTCCAGCGATTTTCTCATCTCTTTCCCGAGATGCTGCTGCTTGTTTCCACGGATGGTTTGATCGTGGCGGCCAATCCGGCGGCTTGCCGCCGGCTGAACTTGCCGCCAGGACGTCTTTCCGAGCGCCGGCTCTCGGCGGGTCAAGGCCAGCCGGCGGGAGCACTGGCAGATTATCTGCGGGCTTGCACCCGCAGCAAGGAAATGCTGCCCGGCTCGGTGACGGTTGACGCCGTCGATGGCGGCGAGTTGCCTTATCGCGCAGAAGGAAACGTCTTCCGGCCGCGCTCGCTGGACTCGCCCGCGCTGGTCCTGTTGCGGCTGACTTCCAAAACGACGGCCGATAGTCAGTTTCTCATTCTGAATCAGAAAGTCGAGCAACTCTCTCAGGAAATCTCTCGCCGACGCCAGTTTGAGCAATCGCTGGCGGCGCAAAGAGAATGGTTGCGGACGACGCTGGCCAGCATCGGCGATGCCGTCATTGCCGCCGACAGCCAGGGCCGCATCACGTTTCTTAATTCCGTCGCAGAAACCTTGACCGGTTGGGCCCAGGATGAGGCAGTCGGGCAAACTCTCTCGCGCGTGTTCCAGATTATTAACGAACAAACCCGCCAACCGGCTGAGAATCCGGTCGACCGCGCGCTGAGCGAGGGCGTCGTGGTCGGCCTCGCGAATCACACGGTCCTGCTTTCGCGCCATGGAGATGAGACGCCGATTGAAGACTCGGCGGCGCCGATTCGCGATGCGCACGGCGCCATTACCGGAGTCGTGCTGGTGTTTCACGACGTTTCCGCGCGCCGCCGTGCAGAACGGGAAGCCCGGCGTTTCAAGTTCATCAGCGACCACTCCAGCGAGGCCCACTTCCTGCTCGATGCGCAAGGGCGGTTTCTGTACGTCAATGAACTCGCGCGGCAGCGCCTCGGCTACGCAGAAGCAGAGCTGCTGCAAATGAGCCTGTTCGACATCGACTCGAATTATGACCCGGCCAGCTACCGGCAATTCTTTGATCGCACGCAGCGAGAGCCAGACGCTCCGTTCGAAACGATTCATCGCCGCCGAGATGGCTCGACCTTTCCCGTCGAGATTAGCGTTACCGCCGTCGCCTTTGAGCAGGAACCGTTTGTCTTTGCCGTAGCCCGCGATATCACCCAGAGAAAAAAGGCCGAACAGGAACGCGACCGATTGATCTCGGTGATCGAATATAGCCCTGACTTCATCGGCATCGCCGGACTCGACCGGCGAACGCGTTTCCTCAACCGAGCCGGGCAGCGGCTGGTCGGGCTCGACGGCCTGGAGCAGGCCCGCCAGGCGAATCTGCTGGATTACTTTCCGGAGGATGAGCGGCTGAGGATTGAGCAAGACATCTTGCCGCTGCTGCTCGCCGAAGGGCACTGGGACGGGGAAGTTCTTTTTCGCCACTTTCAGACCGGCGCCAGGATTCCCGTCCGGTGGAATGTTTTCACCTTGCCGGACGCCGAGACCGGAGAACCGCGATACCTGGCTTGCGTCTCGCGGGACATTACCCAGCAGAAGCAAAATGAGCTGCTGCTCGAGGGACAGAAGCGAGTGCTCGAACGGATGGTACACGGCGCTCCGCTTAGCGACGTGCTGGAGGCGATGTGCGAAGCGATTGAGCGGCAAGGCGGCGACCGCCTGATCGCCACCGTCTTGCTGCTTGACGAGGAG
>DASZUP010000971.1:0-3094 GCA_035547635.1 Pirellulales bacterium | reverse complement strand
ATGGGTCGTTCACGGCGCTCACGCCGAGCCGACGGACGAGCTGTTCCACGGATTCCGACATGGCAACCTCCTGACAGACGAAAGAACTTGGAGCCGAAGCGTAATGCGCCAGGACAAGGCAATGCTCCGCCGGCGTCGGGCAAACCGCTTCAAGGCGACGAGCGGCGATGGACGTTCAGGCACAGCTCGAGCCACAGTCGCAAGTTCAGCAGCAGGAAGACCACGCCGACGATCCAGGCCGCGAGCAGTGCAATCGGATCAAACAGGTACTTGAGCGGCAGCTCTTTGACGACGTTGAGAAATGTCCAGACGCTATAGAACAATCCGGCCGCGGCGAGTGCACAGCCGCAGAGCCAGGTGAGCCGCAGAATCGAGGGCGTCAGCGGCGAGTCGGGGGCGAGCCGAAGCAGCGCTCGCCAGGACGGCGCCTGACCGGACCAGACAGGCCCGCCAAATAAAGGGCCGCGCTGGGGGCCGGCTGGCCCGGGTGTCGAGTCGCGGAGCTGCCGGAGCAGATCGGATTCAAGATCCGGTGCAGGCGAGCCGGTCTCGGCGCCGCTCGGCTTGCCGCCCTGTGGTGATGCCGAAGGCGGCGAAGCCGTGGCAGTGAACGGTTGCTGGCACTGCGTACAGCGAACCGTTTTGCCGGCATGCTCCGGGGCAATGCGCAGCCAGGTCTGACAATTCGGACAGCAGATGGAAAGCGGCATGGCGGTTCCTCGGGCGGAATGCAAGGTGGAAATGATCGACTGGCAGCCGGTCTAATCCGGAAGTGCCGGATGGCGTCGCCGGCCCGACATCGAAATCGAATTATTTTTTCGCGATAAATGGCTTTACGGAGCGCTCTCGGACCGCCAAGCTGGAAGGCGCGCTCGCGGCGACCCGCGGCGAGACAGGCGACGAGTGCCGAGAGAGGCCGAGGCGAGCGGTGAAAAATGCAGGCAAGCTCCAGACGAGGAACGAATGGACGAGCGCGACGAGCCGGGAACCCTCAGCCGCATTTATCAGGAACTAGCCGGCGGAAATCGCCAGGCGGCGGACCAACTCTGGCAGGAATTTTTTCCCCGCTTGCTGGGGCTGATTAAAAAGAGGTTCGGCGATCGCCCCTGCCGACTTCCTGATGCCGAAGACATTGCCCAAAGCGTGCTGGCCAGTTTTTGCCGTCGAGCGGAGCGAGGCGATTTTGGCGACGACCTCGAACGTCAGAACATGTGGGCTCTGCTCAACGTGATGGCGGTTCGCCGCATACACAAACTTTACCGCCGCGAGCAGACGCAGAAGCGCGGCTCGGGCCGGGTCACAAGCGAAGTCGACGTACCGGCGGAAAGGCCCAACGGTTTTGCGCTCGACCAGATCGCGCGGAACCTATCCGCGCGCGAACTGGATCTGCAGTGCGAAGAGCTGCTGGGCATGCTCGACGAGTCGCTGCAGCGTTTGGCGCTGCTCAAGCTGATGAACCATACCAACCGCGAAATCGCCGATGAATTGGCTTGGACTGAGCGCAAAGTGGAGCGCAAGCTGCAACTTATCCGCTTGACCTGGCAGGACGAGCATCCGCCTTGAACAAAGGATGCCGAATTCGTCGGTTTTTTCATGCCGGGACCGCCGACGTTTCCGGCACTTGCTTGAGGGAGGACGCGACATTGCATCACGGATCGGCAAACACGGCTAACCGGTCGTGGCCGGTCCTGCCGCGCGAACTGATCGAAGTCGATCGCGGCGCCCGCGGGCGCCGCCCATAAACGCCCGAACGACAGCCAACGAGGTTGATGATGTCGGCGAGACGCGAAGATCTGAGTCTCGAAGCGCTGAAGCGAATCGATGAAGTGTGCGACCGGTTCGAGTCGCAGCTCCGAGCCGGGGAGCCGGTGCGCATTGAAGACTGCTTGAACGATACGGGCGTCGAAGAACGGACGGTGTTGCTGCACGAGTTGCTGGAAATCGAAATGGAGTTTCGTCGTCGGGAGAGCGCCACAATCTCTTTGGACGACTACCGCAGGCGCTTTCCGCAGAACGCGGAAATCGTTGAGGCGGCCGGCAAGTCGCCGGCGACTTGCCGTCAAGCTCCGCCGGTTGCGTGCCCGAACCGGATCGGCAGGTTTCAGATTCTGGCCCGCGTCGGCAGCGGCAGTTTTGGCATCGTGTACCAGGCGCACGATCCTGCGCTTGACCGCGAGGTTGCCTTGAAGGTGTTGCGGCTGGAAGACCGCGCCGGCGACGCCGTCACGCGTTTTTTCGCCGAGGCGAAGGCTGCGGCGCGGCTGCTGCATCCGAATATCGTGGCGATTTTCGAACGGGGCGAAGCGGACGGGCAGTACTATATCTCCTACGATTTCATCAGGGGGCGGACCTTGGCCCGCGCCATGGCCGATCGGCGCACTGAATGGCGAACCAGCGCCGAGTGGATTCGCGAACTGGCCGCCGCGCTGGCTTACGCCCATCAATCGGGCGTCGTCCACCGCGACTTGAAGCCCGAGAACATCATGCTCGCCGAAAGCGGCCGGCCGATGGTCATGGATTTTGGCATGGCCAAACGCACCAGCGACGAGGCGACGCTGACGACCGACGGCACCATTTTGGGCACGCCGGCCTACATGGCGCCCGAGCAGGCGCGAGGCGAGTTGGGGCGGGTTGGCGCGGCAAGCGACCAATACAGCCTGGGCGTGGTTTTCTACCAGTTGCTGACGGGGCGCCGCCCGTATTCCGGCGACGTATATGCCATCCTGGCGCAGGTCGGCGCGCCAGAGGAACCGCCGACGCCCCGGTCGATTGATCCTGCCATTCCGCGCGATCTCGAAGCCATCTGCTTGAAGGCCATGGAAAAGACGATCGAGCGCCGCTACGCCGATTGCGGCGCGCTGGCGGCCGATCTCGACGACTGGCTGCGCGACCGGCCGGTTCGCGCCAGGCCGGCCAAACCGTGGACGCGGTACGCGAAGTGGCTGACACGCACTCCCGTTATCGGCGGTTTGACGTTAACGTTGTTCATCGTACTGACCGTCTCGCTGATCATTGTCAGCATCTCGCTGGAAGAAGCGGATACTGCGCGAGCGGGGATGGAAAACAGTCTGAGCGAAGCGCGCACTCAGGAGCG
>DASZUP010000970.1:0-13949 GCA_035547635.1 Pirellulales bacterium | reverse complement strand
GGGCGCTTCGATCACCAGCCGTCGCCGCTCGCGATCGTAATGCTTCAGGTTGGCGCGGATGGTGGCTTTTAGGTCGAGGTTCTTGGCGATCTTCAGGTACGAGCGCCGATTGCGGTCGAGGGCGCCGAGGAACGGGTTCCGTACGTCCTGGGCAAGCTTCTTCATCAGTTCGTCGACTACCTGCCGGGCCAGGTGCTGGGCGATCTTGAGCACGTCCTGGTTCATCAGGTGCTTGGTGCGCAGCACGGCTTTGAGCAGCGACGCGTTCGGCTGAGCCCGCGCGAGCACTTCGGCGTTGGTTACCATCTCATCGAGCTGGTAGCGTTCCAGAGCGTCTTGTTCTAAACGTTCGATGGTCCGCTTCGGAAACAGGTTATGGACGTGGTTGATCCAATCGGGCACGGTCAGCACGGACTCGCCCAGCCCGCCTTGCTGTCCTTCGCCCGCGCGCACGTTGCGGCCGCCTCCGTACTCCCGACCGTAGAGAAAGTCCAGACACTGATCGCGCATCTGGTCCTCGCCCGACAGCCCGCCACAGAGTTGCTCAGCGCCTTGGCCCATCACCAGTCGCCAGCGGGCCCGCCGCAGTTCGTCGCTCATGTCTCACTCTCCTCCAATCCGTATTGCGCCAGCGCGGCGAAGAGCTTTTCTTCCAATACCAGCGCGGCGGCCGCGGTCTGGGCGTCGACTTTGAGCGCGGCCAGCGGCTGCGTCGGCTGCAGGCCCAGCGATTCAAACAAGGTGCTGAGCATGTAGTGTTTTTCCCGGGGCGTGAAGTAGGTGAACGCCAGCCGCATTGACGGGAGCGTCTGCTGGAACTCTTCGGAGGTGAGTTCCAGCAACGCGTGGTCGATCGACTGCACCAGTTGCGGATGGCGCTGAGCGACCTCGCGGGCCAGCGCAAACAGTCCCGTGAGAAAATCGCCGAGCTGTTCCGCACGGGTGAACAGCCGCATGTGGTCCAGAACGCTCTCGGGCGCCGCCTTGCCCAGAGTCCACAACATGCCGAGTGCAGCGCCGCGAAGTTGGGCCGGTTTGAACCCATCGCCCTCGACGCGCTCGAGCACGACCGCAAACTCGTCGGCCGAGTCGGCCAGCACGTCGGCGGCTCGCTCGTACGCCTCAAGCAGAACGTGCATGGCCTGCAGCAGTTCTTTCGGCGGCTGCGTCGATTGGCCGAGTGAGTCGAGCAGCCACAACGCGCGGGCGAAGGTCTGCGCCAGCAAGTCGCCGATCCGCGGCAAACGGGCGGCGCCGAACGCCTCGTCGTGGCAGTACAAGAACAGCAGATGGCCCAAAGCTTCCGCGGCGGCCGTGAACTCGGCTTCTTCAAGCACCAGGCTTTCCAGTCGGGCCAGCAGCGGCGCCGAGATTGCCTCGACGCCGACCTGGGCCGCCTGAACCAACAGGGCAGCCGCTCGCGCGGCGCTGCGCTCGTCGATCGCCGCCAATTCGGTCAGCCGGGCCGCCACGGCCTCGTCCAGCGACACGCCGTAGCGGGCCGCTTCGATTGCCGTGGCTTCGAATTCCGGGCTCCAACCCAGTCTCCAGACTTCCCAGAGCCGGGTCAGATCTTGCCGGGCGAGAAAGTCCGTGCCGCCCTTGCGCTGGTAACCGGCGATCTGCAACACGGCCAGCGCGTGCAGCAGCCGGCTCTTATTTCGATCGACCGGCTCGAGCAGATCGAGTTCGACTTCGCGAGCGCCTCGCGACAATTCCAGCTCGGCCTGTTCCAACTGCCGCTTGATATCGACGACCAGCGGCGGTCGGCGAGTCCCGTCGGCCAGCATGCCGCGGCGATTACCCCGCAGGACGTCGTGAACGGCATCCAGCAGTTGTGAACGGCAGCCGTATTGCAATTCGTCTTTGACCAGCGCGCTCGTGGCGGCATCGACCAGGTCGCGCCGCCAGACTTGTTCGCGGCCGCGCAGCGCAGCCAACGCCCGGGCCGAAGTTTCCAGGGCGATCAGGTCGGCCGTGCTGACGGTTTGCTTGCGGCTGCGCAGCCCGGCGACGATCTGCCTGACAAGCGGTGCGTGCGAAAAGGCTTCGCCGCGAGATTGCGATTGCCAGGCATGATCGTAGAAACCCGGGCTCGGCATGCCGGCATCGTAGCCGGCCAGGTTGTCGAGCCGCTCGTAAGAATAGGTCGTCAGGGCGATGCCGCGATCGGCAAAGGAAGGCGGGCTTTCCGCCGATTCGACAGGCGCCGTGCCCGGACACTCAAAGCCTTCGAGCCGCGCTGCCAGCGCCGAAGAGTGAAAGCCGCCGGTGACGACCAGCAGTTGCCCGGAGAATTCTGCGAGCGCGGCGGCAATCTGGCCGGCCATGAAGGCCTCGCGCCGTTGGTCGGCCTGGCTGATTTCCGCTTCCCATAACCGCGTGTGCCAACAGAGCCAATGCACGCGACGCAAATAGTCGGCCAGGTCGAGTCCTCCGTCGGACTCGACGATTTTGTCCCACAGATCGTCAAAATCTTCGACGCCCAGCCGGTCGCAGACCGCGCGAACGTACCGGCCGCGGCGCAACTCGGCGTCGGCGTAACGGTGCGTCACGCGGTCCATGTCGGCGACTTCCGCCCAGGGAAGATCAATGAAGCGAGCTTCGATGCCCAGCCCGGCCGCGTGAGTGATGGCCTGCCACTCCGGCGAGTATTCTGAAAACGGGTAATAGGCTCCGCGACGGTCGCCGTCGTCCGTACGGAAATAGCTGTAGATGGCAATCGGCAGTTCGTGCGGCAGTTGAAGCTCAGCGAAGTAAGGCTGAAAATCGCTGGGGCCTTCGATCAATACGGCCGCCGGTCGCCGCGCATCGATGAATTCGGCCAACAACCGCGCCGCAGCCGGACTATGATGCCGCACGGGAAAATAGACCACGCGCTGCGTCACGGCGCACAGCCGCTCGACGAGCCGCTGATCGTCTGCTCCGACCGGTGCGGAATGCTCGGGCGAAGCAGTCCCGGGCGGCTTATCCGAGCTCATGCCGCGCTTCATAGTAGCTCTTCCAGAGCGGACCGCCGCGTTTCTTCACCACGTGCTCGAAGTAGTGACGCACCTTGCTGAGATCGTCCTGGTTGTCTTTAAGCACCGTACCTACCAGGTGCTGTACCACGTGTTGCGGCCGCACTTCGCCGTCGTCGTAGAAGTAGGCGTGAATTCCGGCGGCGCAGGCCGTGCTGACCGCCTCGGCGGTGCTCAGCACGGTGGACAGCGCTTCCATGCCTTTGCCGTCGGTCGTCTTGCCGGTCCGCAATTCGCGGAAGGTGGTGACCAGCAATTCGGTGATCGGCGGCGAGACGGCCACCGGCACGCCGACGCGAGCCAGCAGTCGGTTCGTCTCGCGCTCAACCAGCGCCATCTCTTCGCCGATTTCGGCGATCGGCGGGATGGTTTCGAAGTTGAAGCGCCGTTTCAACGCGGCGCTCATTTCGTTCACGCCCCGATCGCGCGTATTGGCCGTGGCGATAACATTGAAGCCGGCCTGTGCGAACAACGAGCGGCTGCCCTCGCCCAACTCGGGGACGGCCAGCACGCGGTCGCTCAGCACCGACAGCAGCACATCCTGAATTTCCAGCGGACAGCGCGTGATCTCCTCGAACCGCACCAGCTTGCCCTGCTGTAAGCCCAGGTAAAGCGGCGCCGGGACCAACGACCGCTCGCTCGGCCCCTCGGCCACCAGCATCGCATAGTTCCACGAATACTTGATGTTGTCTTCCGTGGTTCCGGCGCTGCCTTGAATGGTGAGCGTCGAGTCGCCGCTGATGGCCGCCGCCAGCAACTCGCTCAAGTAGCTCTTGGCGGTGCCCGGCTCGCCGATCAGCATCAACCCGCGGTTGGTGGCCAGCGACACGATGCACCGCTCCAGCAGCGACCGCCGGCCGACGAACTTGGGTGCGATGCCAAGCGTTTCATCCCCGAGCACGAACGACAGTACGGCCTTGGGCGTGAGCCTCCAGCCGAGCGGCTTGGGCGCGGCGGCCGAAAGCTCGCTGAGGCGGGCCAGTTCGTCGGCGTAGAGCATTTCGGCGGCCGGCCGCTGTAATTCCGCGGCGCCGTTCGCGGCTGGGCCCCCGTTTTCCTGCCGGGTCGCAGCCATGCTCGCAGATTTCTTCTTGGCCATGGTCACCTGGCTTTGCTCTTGAGCACGTGGAGATCGGCCAGCACTTCACTCATAACGACCGGCGGAACGGCGCCGAGTTTCATCACGCCTTGCTTGTCCCAGCCGTAACCCGAGGGCGGCCGCAGACCTTTGATGAACTGCACGTTGGTGATCTTCAGCAGTTCGTTGGGATCGATGTAGCCCATGCCGACCGTCCCTTCGTAGCCGATCACGGCAGTCACGTCTGCGGCGGGGAACTGTTTGGAATGTTCGTCGAAGCAGCCGGCGTCCATCGCCACGCCGCGCAGCCAGCCCAGCTTTTCGAGCGTAAACACCAGCGTGGGTGCGACGAGTTGCAGTTGATGGAACCGCCGCAAGTCGTCCTGCTCGGCCTCGTCGTCTTCCAGCGCGTAAACGGCGCGGCCGAACTGCGCGAAGGGAGAGACGATCTCGTAATCGCTGAGCACCTCGCCCCAGGCGGCGCGTTCCGCTTCGCTCAGTTCCAGCGGGTGCAGCACGCCGACCGTAGCCGTCTGATCAAGAGTGCAGGCGTTATCTTCCACGTCAGCGAAGTCGCGTTCTTCGGTCACGCGGAAGCAGTTCAACCGCTTTCCTTGCTGATCGAAAGCGCCCCAAACCAGCGCTCGCACCAGATGCGTCATGAGCGGGTGGCGGACGAGCAACGTGTTAAAGTCTTCGACTTTCCAGCGGCGGCCGGTGACCATGGCCTGCTCCAGCCGGCCGGCTTGAATCGTCGCCACTTCCTTGATTTGCTTTTTCAGCAGCTTCCAGTCGGCGCGGGCCTGCTCCGCCAGGGCCGTATCGTCCTTGCCGCCAGGCTGTGGCAGATCGCTGCGTACCTTGCCGCCGGCATCGCGCACCGCCGGCTTCAGGTCGCCGCCGAGGACGAACGCGAATGAGCGCGGACCGTAGTTGAATTCGCGCCGGCCGTGCTCGTCGAGCCCGCAGTCGGGAATTACGCGGTCCTCGAGTTCCGCCCGCGTCATGCCGCGCTGCTCGGCGATCTCGTTGACGAACTGCTCGGCTTTGCCTTTGAGTCCCTTGAACTTCAGCTTTTGCGCACATCCCGCGAGTTGCATCAGCGCCACGTCGCTGCCGATGGCCCGCAGGCACTCCAGGCCGAACACGGCGCGTTGGTGCTGGCTTTCGCCGGGCCACTGCCGCACCAGAGGCGTGAGCCGCAGCGCGCTGGCATCGCCGCCGAGATGACCGATGGCGCCCATCGCCCATTTTTCTTTGGCAGGGGCGCCGTCCTCCAGCCAAAGCTGAAACAGCTTCCAGGCGAATTCGTCGCAGGCTTGCCGGTCGGCGTGCTGCTTGAGCGCCGCCAGCAGCGGATGGCTGGTTCCGACGGGCGTGGCGGCCAGCACGCTGAGCAACAGGGCGAGTTGTTCATCGCTCAGACGACGGTCGCCCACAACCATCGGCGGCAGCGATGCGACGGCGGCCCAGGCCGGCAAGGCGCGGCGCTTCATTGCGCCCAGCGCGCCAAGCTCTTCACGCAGCCAGTCAGGCGTCGTGGCATCGGTAAACGGTTCGAAGCTCCGCTCCTCGCGGTCGAGCACTTCACGCTGGACCTTGGCGGCGACTTCCGCGTTGCCGACGCTTTTGAGCGCCTCCGCAATCAGACCCGCGTATCCTTGCCGCTTGGCGAGTCGCAAGTAATCCGTCGCCGCATCGGCGAGCTTGCCGCGCCCGGCGGCGGTTTCGAGCAGGCCGGCCACGGCGTTGCCGACGTGCGTATCGAGCCAGTCGCGAGCAATGCCGGGCGTCTTGGCCGACAGCTTGCACTCCAGCATCGGCGCCGCGGCTTCCGGCGCATTGACCAGCGTGAAGGCCTGCAGCAAGGAGGCGCAATTGTCCTTGTTCGTCTCGCCCAGCACCGAGTCGCGCACGCAGTCCAGCGCGGCATACTCCGTACACGCCAGAAACGCCCGCACGTGCTCTGGCGACCGCATCCGCAAGCTGAGCCGCCGCCACTCGCTCTCGACGAGTTCCGGCGTGCCGAGACCAAACGCCAGGTCCTGCGGACGCTGGTAGTGGTCGTTCCACGCTTCTCCGCCGTAGCGATTGTCTTCCCAACTGCTGGTCAACATGTAGATCACGTCGTGCATGCCCAGGGCCGCGGCCAGGTAGAAGCCGGCCGGAAACGCTTCGTAGTACGAGCCGGGCATCTGGGCGGATTCGAGCGACTTGGCTACCAGCGTCTGCAGTTCCGCGATTTGCTTCCTGTCAAGATACGGAAGAATATGCTTCGCAAAGCCGTTCAAAAGCGCTGCGGGGCCGGCGTCGGAATGCCAACTGTGAGCTCGTTTGAACGGGTTGTCGAACGCCAACTGAATGAACTCTTTGACGTCGAGAAGATTCGCCAGGACGAGCGCCAGCAGGTCGGGAAGCTCGCGATCGAAACGCCCCAGCAACTTGACAACGTCTTGTGCCGAAAGCTGGCCGTTAAAGCTTTGTTTGGCGAGCCGGGCGGCCAGCGCGGCCGGCTTGGTATCGCGGCTGCGCGTGGAGGTCATCGCTTCGAGCCAGAAGTGCGCCTCTTGGCGCGTCAGCGCCGCCGGCAATTCGAGCTCTCGCCAACGGATATCCCAACCGTAAGTCTCCGTCCGCAGCTTCGACATCCGGGCGACGCACGCGTCGAGATCGAACGGCGCCGGCTCGCCTCGCTCCAGCGGCTCGTGTCGCCGGAAAGCGGCGCGGCGCCAATCGCCCGGTTCCAACGCCAATTCTCGGACGATGCGCAGGTCAACCGCGCCTGTAGGAGTCGCTTCGACGCTCGCCGGCGCCGACTCGGCGTGCGCTTCCGGCGCCGGCGCGGCTGCCTCTTGTTTGGCCGCCGCAGGCTTCTTTTTAGCTGCGGGCGGCGCCTGTACGTCGGCGCCGCTCGAGGCGCCGGCTTCGACGTAGCCTTTCTTTAGTTTCTCCGCGACGAGCTTATCGAACGCCTGGCGAGCTTTCTCATCGTCGGCGAACTCCTTGACCTGCTGCTGGCCCGCCGTGCCGACGCGACCGAACCTGACCACGTACTGGGAGCCGTCCAGCTCGATATTCCAGAACTTGTTCGACTTGCCGTCTTGAAAGACCAGCTCTCTGCGCGCAGCGGCCTTTGCCTCGGCCGCGCTCGATGCCTGCGCCATGACCCGCCCTCCGAGAAGAATTCCGGTTCCGCTAGGAAAGAATGCCGGAAGTCAGTGTAGCGAATTGGCGCAGCGCCGACACGAACGCGCCGGAATTTTCGACCGGCGGCGTGCAGTATCGCAATGCAAGACGATCAAGCGGAGAAACGCTCCGCTTAAACCCGCTTGAAAAAGCCGTTCCAGTTCCAGGTGCCGTTGTAGCCGAAGAAGTCGGTATAGTAGCGGTCCACCAGGTATTCGGATGCGTGCTTTTCCAGGAATGGCAACAGGTCGTTCCACTTCCAGTCGCCCCAGTCGACGTCGGGCATTTCGCCTTCGTTGAAGCTGGCCGGAATGCAGGGAATGGTGTCTTCCATAATCAGATAGTCGCCCGGCTGCATGCCATGGCCGTGCAAGTGCTCGCAAACCTCGACCATGTTCACGTGGGCGTCATCGACCACGACCCAAGGGTGCGGCAAGTCGGCCAGCATCTCCGGCGGCAGCATCGCGGCGATCTGGTTGCAATCCCCCTGGCGGAAGGTCACGCCCGGATGCTCAAGCGCCGCAGGGACGACCAGTCCCAGGTCGATATCGAAGGAGTAGACGCGGCCCTTCAGGCCAAACGTCTTTAACAAGTCGGCCATCCAGACGGCGCTGCCCCCGGCGAACGCGCCAAACTCGATGACGGTGCGCGGCTTGACCTCATAGAACAGCACTTCGTACAGCGCCTTATCGAACGGATCTTTGGCCAGCGGAATGCCTCGGTAGCTGAAATAATGCTTGCCCTTGCTGATCAGGTCGATGGCTTCTCGCGGCATTTCGCTCCGCATTTCCCGGCTGTCGAAGCGGACGAAGCGCTCGTCCGCAAAGCGGTTGGTCCATACGCCTTCGGCCATCAGCGCTCGGGCTTGCTCCTGGAAACCCTGGTAGTCGCTGTGCGAATCGTCTTTTACGATGGGCTGGTTCATTTCGTCTCGCTTTACTTTCGGGGTCGGGAGGATTGTGAGGAATGTCGGGCCGCGGCGACGTCTCGCGCCGCCGGAGGCGGCACTTGGCAGGGGAAACGGGCCGGGTGGAAAGGCAGGCGAGAGCGCCGATGAGAACTCTCGTCCTGAGACCGGCCAGCGACTACACTAGCAATATGCCGGAAAAAAACGCGAACCAAGACGACGACATCGGGTATCAAATACTCCGCTCGATTCGCAAAATCTTGCGCAGAACCTCGGAGCATTCGCGGCAGTTGCTGCAGGCGGCCGGGCTGACCGTGCCCCAATTGCTGTGTCTGAGAGCCATCGGCAACAGCAAAGAAGAAGAGGCCACGCTCGTCTTTATCAGCCGGGCCGTCGGCCTGTCCAACCCGACCGTGTCTCGCATTCTCGACCGCCTGGAAAACGCCGGCTATATCCGCCGCGAGCGTGGATCGAGCGACCGGCGCAAGATGTACCTGCAAGTCACGCCAACCGGCCGCCAGCGCCTCGACTCGCTGCCGCCGCCGCTGCAAGACGAGTTCCTCGCCCGCGTGCGGAAACTCAGCAAGGCGAAGCGCATGGCGCTGCTGCACTCGCTCGAGGAAATCGTCGATTTGATGGAGGCCGGCGACTTGGAAGCGGCGCCGATCCTGGTGCCGGGCATCGACGTCAAGGAAACGCACCGCTAGCGGGCCCTGCCGAGGCGCCGATTCCAAACGAGATTTGCTGCACCATTGCGGCATACGGTCTTCCGATCGATCTCTCTTAGACGGGCGCACGCAGATCCTGAATCACGCCGGCTATGCCGTTGCGCATCATCGAAACGGCAATCGCAGCCAGGAACAGCGAGTAAAGCTTGCCCAGAGCCAGCGTCAGCGACTCGCCGAGCACGGCCAGCAGCCGGTGCGCGTTTTGTGCCAGGATCCAGTTGATCGCCACATTCGCCGCCAGCACCGCCAGCACGGCCAGGCGGCCATGCGCATTGGACATCACCAGCAACGTGGCAAAGGTCGCCGGTCCCATCAGAATCGGCACGCCCAGCGGGATGATGCCGACCTCGTCGCCCAAGTCCTGCTGCTTGCGCTGGCTGGTAGAAAACAACAAGTCATAGGTGACGAACACCAAAAGGATGATCCCTCCACCGATCCGCAAATCGTGCAGCGTAATGCCGATGTAGGAAAACAACACTGGCCCGCCGACGACCAGCCCCGCTGAAACCGCTGCGCCCATCAACAGGGCTTGCGTGATCAGCTTGCTGCGCGCCGCCGGCTTCATGTGGCCCGTCATGCCGACCACCACCGGCAGCAGCGGCATGATGTTCATGACCACGAACGAGGCGAAGAAAATCCGCAGCACGACCGCCCCTTACAGATCGCCGATAGGGATCACTTCTCGTTCGCTGAGAAACTCCGGCCGCGGCCGCAAACCGCCGAACGGCGCCACGACGGCGTTCTCCACGCTGTTGTAAACGACGAACAGGTTCGTGCGCGGGTACGGGCTCAGGTTGCCGACCGAACCGTGCATCAGGTTGCACTCGAAGAACAGCGCCGAACCCGGACCGCCCTTGGGCGCCGTGATGCCGCCTCGGTCGACCAGTTCCCGCAACGCCTCGGCCGCCGGAACGCCGTACTCCTGCCGCCTGAGCGATTGCTTGTAGTGATCTTCCGGCGTTTCGCCCACGCAGCGAACAGAGGTCCGGTGCGAGCCGGGCACGACCATCAGCGGACCGTTGAACTCATTGTTGTCCGTCAGGTTCAACGACACGCTGACCGCTCGCGGCCGCGGCATGCCGTCTTCGATATGCCAGGTCTCGAAATCCGAGTGCCAGAAGAACTCCTTGCCGTTGAAGGCCGGCTTGTAGTTGATGCGCGACTGATGCACGTAGACGTCGCTGCCGAGCAATTGCCGTACGACGTCGACGATACGAGGGTCTTTGCAGACCGCGCGAAAAACCTCGTGCGTGCGATGGATGCGGAATACCGACCGCACCACGTCGCTGGCCGGTTCCGCGATTACGCCTTGCTGGCGCGGATCGACCGTTTCGGCGAGTTCCTGCGCCGCTCGCTGCAGCCGGTCGGCCTCCGCTTCGTCGAACAACTGTTCTTCGAAGCGGAAACCCTGTCGGGAGAAATGATCCAACTCTTCGCGGTCAAGCGGACCTTCGTCTGCTCCCCAGACGACCGGATCTGGCCGCTGGGCCGCTTCCCACTCGGCGCCCTCTCGCGAGCAGTAAAGGTCTTCGGCGGCCGGCGCAGCGCCGGCGGCGTTTGCTGAATTCACGCTTAGGCCTCCTCGTCGCCGGCGAAAATCGGGTACGCGCCGGTCTCATCATGGGTTTCGCGCCCCGCCAGCGCCGGGTTGAACACGCACACCATCCGCATTTCGATCTCGGCGGAAAGGATGTGGTCGTCGTGGCGGTCGAGCGCGTACACGGTCCCCGCCTCGATCGGAATGATCTCGCCTGTGTCGACGAGTTCCACCGTGCCCTTGCCTTCGATGCAGTAGACGGCTTCAAGGTGGTTGCGATAACAAATCCGCGTCGAGGTGCCGGCGCGGATAATCGTGTCGTGCAGCGAGAAGCCCATCCCGTCGTTGCGCAGCAGCAACCGTCGGCTGGCCCAGTTGTCGGCCTGCACGGTGCGGTCTTCAGTCAATTCTTTCAAGCGACGTACAATCATTCGCAGACCTCCGTGGCATCGTCTTCCGGGGCGCCGACGGCGGCCGCCGCCGCTTCCAGAACTTCGCGGACGCTTTGCCGGAGCAATTCGAGCCCCTGCGCCAGTCCGCTTTCGTCAATCGTCAATGCCGGCAACAGTTTCACCACGCGGTCGCCCGCGCCGGCCGTTTCAATGATCAACCCGCGTTCGAAAGCGGCGCGAGAAATATCGACGGCAGTCGTCTCGCCGGGAAATTCGATGCCGTGAATCATGCCTCGCCCCGTAACGCGGCCCTCGTATTCGCCGGCCAACTCGTCGAGCGCGGAGCGAATCGTCTTCGCGTCGCGTTTCACCTTTTCGCTCAACGCGTCAGATTTCCAGTAGTGTTCCAGTGCAGCCGTCGCCGTCACAAAAGCCGGATTATGGCCGCGGAACGTGCCGTTGTGCTCGCCCGGCTCCCAGACGTCCAACTCGGGCTTGAACAGCGTGACCGCCAGCGGCAGGCCGTAACCGGAAAGAGATTTGGATAGGCAGACGATATCCGGCTTTAACTGCGGCCCTTCAAAGCTGAAGAACGGTCCGGTCCGGCCGCAGCCGACCTGGATATCGTCGACGATCAGCAACACCTCGTATTTGCGGGCCAACCGCTCCAGCCGTCGCAGCCAGGGGAACGAGGCTACGTTGACGCCCCCTTCCGCCTGAACGGTCTCCAGGATGAACGCGGCCGGCAACTCGACGCCGCTGCTGCTGTCTTCCAGGTAATGCTCCAGCGTGTCGATCGTATCGCAATCGGGGCCGTGGTAGCCATGGAACGGCATCCGCGTGGCGTCGGTCAGCGCGACCCCGGCCGCGGCCCGCTTCGAAGCGTTGCCGGTGATCGCCAGCGAGCCGAGCGTCATGCCGTGGAAGGCGTTGGTGAACGCCACCACGTTCGAGCGGCCGGTCACTTTGCGGGCCAGCTTGAGCGCCGACTCGACGGCGTTCGTACCGGTAGGGCCGGGAAACATGACTTTGTAATCCAACCCGCGCGGCTTGAGTACCAGTTCATCGAGCGTCTCGAGAAAGCGACGCTTGGCCACGGTGGCCATATCCAGCGAGTGCGTGACGCCGTCGGCGCTGAGGTACTCGATCAAAGCGGCCTTGATGTGCGGATTGTTGTGACCGTAATTCAGCGCGCCGGCGCCGGAAAAGAAATCAACGTATTGCTTGCCCCGTTCATCCGTCAAAAGGTGCCCCCGTCCTTGCGTGAATACCGTTGGAAAGGTCCGGCAGTAGCTGCGGACGTTGGATTCGAGTTTTTGAAAGGTTTTCACGTGCATCCATCCTCCAAAGGTCCAATTCGAATGAGCGGCTCATCTTCATGATCCAGCTCTCGGAAGTGCTCTCGATGGAAGCCCTGGTCCGCCTGAAATGGGACGCCTAGCTCCTCGGCTAACGATTGAAACAGTCTCATGGAAGCGAGGTTCGAAGGAGATACCGTCGCCTCCAGGTACTTCGCCTTGGCGCACGCGGGCATCTGCAGCAGATGCCGCAGCATGCGCCGCCCCAACCCCTGTTTCCGCATAAAATCGGCTACGGCAATCTGCCAGACGAAGATTGTGTCCGGCTGAGCCGGCGGAAAGTAGGCCGTGACAAAGCCGGCCAGTCGATCCTTCTGCATCGCCGTCACGCAGGTCTCGGCGTGATGGCGGCACAGCAACAGATAGGCATAGCACGAATTCGTATCCAGCACGGGATCCTGCGCGACCAGCTTCCAGATGGCCGCGCCGTCGTACGCCGTCGGACTGCGGATCTCGAGCGCGGGCGACGAATCGTTTCCGCGGCCGGCCGTTGAGTCCGGCGATGCGCATTCTCGATTTTGTCCGTTCGAAGGAACCAACAGTTCGATGAGGCCTTGACGAGTCCGCGATGAGGTCGGTGATTGGCCGCTTGCCGCCGGGATAACGCCGCCCGCAACGGCCCATTGACTAGATGCTTGCTCTAGCAATCGTTAGTGCACTAAACTATAACGGATCGGCTGGCCCGGCTCAATGACTATCCGTCAAGCTTTCCAGGAAGAACCACAAGAGACTGCGGATGGACGAAGAAAGCCGCCTGAGCATCTGGGGGGTAGGGATTTTGACGGTATTTGCCGCGGCCGTGGTGCTGGTTTTTTTCGGCGGGCGACGAGAGGCGGCGGCGGAAGGCACGCTGGATCGCATTCGCAGAACGGGCGTCGTCCGCATCGGTTACGCCAACGAAGCTCCCTACGGCTATCTCGACAGCGCTACGGGCGAAGTCACCGGTGAGGCGCCCCAAATCGCAAAAACCCTGCTGCGGCGAATGGGCGCCGAGCGGATCGAGACGGTCGTCACCGAATTTGGTTCGCTGATTCCCGGCCTCAAGGCCGGCCGCTTCGACATGATTGCCGCCGGCATGTACATCACCCCGGAACGCTGTCGCGAGATCGCCTTCAGCAATCCGACGTACGTGATCAGCGAAGCCTTTGTCGTGCGTCGCGGCAATCCGCTTGATCTGCACAGTTTCGCCGACATCGCAGACAATCCTCAGGCGCGGCTGGGCTTTGTCGGCGGCACGGTGGAACAGAATTACGCCGAAGCGTCCAAGATTCCCCGCCGGCAGCGGATCATCTTCCCCGACACTGCCAGCGGCCTGGCGGGGGTGGCCACCGATCGCGTCGACGCCTTTGCGGCCACCACGCTGACCGTCAATGATTTGCTCGGCAAGTTGCAAAGCGCCGCCGTCGAGCAGGCCGAGCCGTTCGAAGACCCGGTGGTCAACGGCAAAGTCGCCCGCGGTTACGGCGCCTTCGGTTTCCGCAAACGCGATGCAGACTTCGTCGCAGAAATCAATCGCCAACTGGCGGACTTTCTCGGCACCGAAGAACATCTGCGCCTCGTGCGGCCATTCGGCTTTACCGAAGAGATGCTTCCGGAAGGCGTGACAGCCGAAGAACTGTGCGGAGCGAATTGATGTCCGGAAACGCGTAATGCTTGCAACCTTGGAACTCTTGCCGCCGCTGCTCAAGGGCCTGTGGGTCACGGTGCAGCTATTTCTGGGCGGATCAGTCGTGGCCCTTCTGG
>DASZUP010000969.1:0-5110 GCA_035547635.1 Pirellulales bacterium | reverse complement strand
ATTGCTCTCGACGCATCGACGGCCATCATCGACTGAACTCCCATGAGAACCTCATTGTGCGCGATGGGCTTCATTCCGGCAAGAAACCGCACCCCCCTGCGTCGGCAAGTCACGAGAACCGGGCAACGAGCATCTGATTTGTCCAATGAGCTCGCGACGGATACAAACTTTGACGCACAATCCTCACAGGGTGGGCGTCGCGCAGAGCGTAGTCGCTTCCTTACGAATTCGCTGAGACGAGATTCCGGCCCAGGATCGCAGCGGATCAAAGAAGCAGGCAGGCAGCGCTCACGAGACAAAAAAATGCCGCCCGCCGCAAGACTCACGGCCATTTTCAGGTTAAAAGAAACAAAATCCAACAGCAGATTGTCGAAGTATTTCGAGGATTTGACATGAATCATCTGCCGGCATTGTTATCTCTGATCTCGCTGTGCGCATGGTGCACCGCGACGCAGGCCGCCGACTCGCGGCCGAATATTATCCTGGCAATGGCCGACGATCAGGGCTACGGCGACATGGCGTACATGGGGCATCCGCTGTTGAAGACGCCCGTTTTCGACGACATGGCTCGCTCTGGCCTGCGATTCGATCATTTTTACGCGGCGGCGCCCGTCTGCTCGCCAACGCGAGCCAGCGTGATGACGGGACGCACGCCCAACCGCATGGGCTGCTTCAAGTGGGGCTATACGTTGCGTCCTCAGGAAGTCACCGTGGCCGAAGCGCTGCAAACGGCAGGTTATGCGACCGGCCATTTCGGCAAGTGGCACCTGGGCTCGTTGCGAGCCGACAGCCCGACCTCTCCGAACAACAACGGCTTCGATGAGTTTCTTTCCAGCCCGAACTTCTTCGAGATCGATCCCTGGATGTCGCACAACGGCAAGGCCATCAAGACCCGCGGCGAAGGTTCCGAGGTGATCGTCGATGCGGCGCTCGACTTCATCCAGCGGACGGCGGCCAAAGACGAGCCTTTCCTGGCGGTCGTGTGGTTCGGCTCTCCGCACAGCCCGCATATCGGAACCGAAGCCGACCTGGCGCTGTATCCGGATCAACCGAAGAACAAGCGAAACTTTCTGGCCGAAATTACCGCGATGGACCGGGCGATGGGCAAGCTGCGCCAAGGCCTGCGAAAGCTGGGCGTGGCCGAAAACACGTTGCTCTGGTACTGCAGCGACAACGGCGCCATTCCCCAAGGCTCGACGGGCGGACTGCGCGGCAAGAAGGCCGACATTTATGAAGGCGGGCTGCGAGTGCCGGCCGTCATCGAATGGCCGGCCAGAATCAAACAGCCGCGCACCACGAACATTCCCTGCTCGACGGTCGACATCTATCCCACGGTGTTGCAGTTGGCCGGCGCGAACGTCGAAAAGCAGCCGCCGCTGGACGGCGTCAGCCTCGTACCGCTGATCGACGGCAAAATGACCGCCAGGAAAAAGCCGCTTGGCTTCTGGGACTACCGCATCGCCGGGCTGCCGGTAAGAAGCAGCGAGTTGCTGGAACAACTAGCCCAGGAGCAAGCCGCCGGGCAGGTTCGCCCCGCCGAAGAGGCAAATCCGATTCCGAAAGCGCAGTTGGCGTCCGATTACTCCGAAACTTCGTTTCCGCATCACGCAGCCTGGCTGGACGGCGACTGGAAGTTGCATCGCATCGAACCTGCGAAAGGGCCGGTGAGATGGGAGCTGTACAATCTGGAAACCGACCCGACGGAAAGCCGTGATTTACTCGCCGAACAAGGCGACCGCGCAAAGAAAATGCAGCAGGAGCTGGAAGCCTGGCTCCGCTCGGTGGTGCGAAGTCTAAACGGCCTTGATTATGGTTCGGAGAACTGAACGATGCCTCGAAACCGATTCGCTATGATCCTTGCCGTTGCCGTTTTGCTGACCGGCGCCGCCGACGCGATAGCGCAGTCCCATCGGCCCAACATTCTGTGGCTGGTCAGCGAAGATCACGGCCCGCAGATGGGCTGTTACGGCGACGCTTACGCAACCACGCCCCACGTGGACAAGCTGGCGGCCAAGGGGCTGCGATATCTGCATTGCTGGTCGAATGCGCCGGTCTGCGCGCCCGCACGGACCACGCTGATCACCGGCCTGTACGCGCCTTCGTGCGGCGGCGAGCAGATGCGCAGCATGGTCGCCTACCCGCGCGGGCAGAAGATGTACCCGCAGTTATTGCGAGAGGCGGGCTACTACTGCACCAACAACGCGAAGGAAGATTACAACATCGCCAAGCCGGGCGAAGTATGGAGCGCCTCCTCGCGGCAGGCCCACTGGAAGAATCGCCCGGCGGGCTCGCCGTTTTTCGCCGTGTTCAATTCGGAGAAGAGCCACGAGAGCAAGATCCGAGTGCGGCCGCACAAGCAAATCCACGATCCGGCCAAAGTGCGCGTGCCGGCTTATCATCCTGACACGCCTGAAGTGCGTGAGGACTGGGCGCAGTATTATGACGCGGTCAGCGAGGCCGACGCCGACGCCGGCAAGCGCCTGGCGGAACTGGAGCATGCCGGCCTGGCCAGCGACACGATCGTCTTCTACTACGCCGATCACGGCTCGGGCATGCCGCGCAGCAAACGCTGGCCGTACAACTCCGGTCTGCAGGTACCGCTGGTCGTGTACATCCCGGAGAAGTTCCGCGACTTGCGGCCGCCGGAATACCAGGCCGGCGGCGTCTCCGATCGGCTGGTGAGCTTCGTCGATTTCGCACCCACGCTGTTGGGCCTGGCGGGCGTGGTTCCGCCCGAGTGGATGCAAGGCCATGCATTTCTGGGCAAGTACATCTCGCCGCCGCAACCGTTCATCTATGGCTTCCGCGGGCGGATGGACGAGCGGTACGACCTGGTCCGCAGCGTGACCGACGGACGTTACGTTTATGTGCGTCAATACATGCCCCATTTAATCTACGGCCAGCATATCGACTACATGTTTCAGACGCCGACGACGCGAGTCTGGAAAGCACTGCACGATCAGGGCAAGTTGACTGCGGCTCAGGACGCCTTCTGGAACGTCAAGCCGCCCGAAGAGCTTTACGACTTGCAGAGTGATCCCGACGAAGTCCATAACCTGGCTGACTCGCCGGAGCACCGGGCGATCAAAGCCAGATTGCGGAAGGCCCAACAAGAGCTGGCCGCCAAGATCCGCGACGTTGGCTTTGTCCCGGAAGGGGAGCGGCTGGCGCGGTCCGCAGGCGATTCCCCTTACGATTTTGGTCATGACGACAGCCGCTATCCGTTCGATCGCATCTTCGCGACCGCGGAGCTGGCCTCGATGCTTGAGCCCGACGCGCTGCCGGCATTGCAGAAAGCGATGACCGACCCGGACAGCGCCGTTCGCTATTGGGCCGCATTGGGCGTGTTAATGCGCGGCGCGCACGGCGTTACAGCGGCGCACGCAGATCTGCAGAAAGCCCTCAAAGACGACTCGCCTTATGTGCAGATCGTCGCCGCGCAGGCGCTCGGCCAATATGGCGAGGCCGCCGACTTGCAAACGGCTTTGCCGCTGCTGGTATCGCACGCCAATTGGTCGAAGAACGACGTATTTGTCGCGCTCGCCGCACTCAGCGCCCTGGACGCCCTGGGCGATAAAGCCGCCTCCGCGGCGCCGCAGATTCAGGAACTGCCCGCCAAGGGCCCCGCTCCCGACGGCCGGTATAGCAGTTACGTCCCGCGATTGCTCGGCGATCTGCAGGCGAGGTTCCGCTAACGCAAAAAGGAGCAGGCGCCTACCATTCGGCGCTACAGTTTCCGGTTTGTGGCGCGGCCCGCCTCAACCACCGGATCGGACGTCTCATCCGGCCGCGAAAAATGGCCGAGATTTCGGCTGGTACAGTCCCTGCTTCTCCGCGTTTGGCCGGCGGCTTTCGCCGCTGTAGTACGGAACTTGTTCCATGCCGCCGGATCGGCTGCTCGCGCCGCCGCCGTACGTCAGGCGGGCGAGCGGAACAAGTTCCGCTCTACGGCCGTGCTACCAGCGTGTTCGTAATGCTGAAATGCGTGAGAAATGCGAGAGAGAAATGCGTGACACCCATCCTTTTGCATGTCGCCAAGCTATTTGACGCTAAGAACGAAGCGGTGAGTCGGATCTCGCCATGGGCGGCATGCTCGCGGCTCCGTTGCAGTCGCCGTGCGTCAAGCAGGCTAGTCGACACGCAGACGGGAATGCCTCCTGCCGAAAGTGTCGCCGAGGAGGGGCGCGGGGAAGGCGAACTGGCGGAGAGCGATATGAATTGTCCCGGCGTCAGGTAAACGCCAGCCGGCTGGCAGCCTGACCTTGATACCAATGTCGGCCATTCTTCTGCGCGCGGGCTGCGATACTGGCGGTTCTGCCGATGACGCGATGAAAGCGGCGACCGAAATCCAGGATGCCTTCTACCCAGCCCTCGGCATTGATCGACAACCGCTCGAGAATGGGCCGCAAATCCTGCGGAATCGCCCCGCGTTTGTCCGCGCGATCCTGTCGCCCCGTCCAATCCAGCAAGGCCAGGTATTCATCCAATCCGAGCAGCAGAAAGCCCCGGTCCGACGCCCGCCGCGGAGAATGCATTCGCTGACTTGCAGGGCAGCCGTCGCCATCCGGGATCGGGCTGAGTCAATCGTCGCCACGCTGCGGCGCCGCCAACCGCGGCGCGTTGGCCTGATCGATCTTCTCCGTTACCGCCTTCTCCGCTACGTTTTGCTGCCTGGCGACAATCCGCTCGTAGGCAGCCGTGTATTCGGAACTTTCGGGCGTATCGGCGATGCCCGCTCGGATCGGGTTCAAGTCCACGTAGATGCTGCAGGCCAACGCCGCCGATTCATCGAGCGCCTGCAACAGCTCCTGCGCGCGTGGCAATGCTAGCGCTTTGTTTGGCCCGTGCGTTTAGTTTGTCGATTCACGCATGAGTCCTGAACTCGTCGCTGCCCAGGATGCCCGCCTGAATCTGCTCCTGCGTCTCGCCGAGCTTCATCTGGTGCAGCCAATACTGGG
This sequence comes from Pirellulales bacterium, assembly GCA_035547635.1. Taxonomy (GTDB): domain Bacteria; phylum Planctomycetota; class Planctomycetia; order Pirellulales; family JAICIG01; genus JAICIG01. The sequence goes on along the minus strand of DASZUP010000969.1, from coordinate 152 downwards.
AGCCTGCCGCATCAAGCTGGCGACCGAGGTAGACTTGGAACCAGCCATTGATCAGGCCTAGCCGGTACTCGTCGCTGGTGACAAAGCCCAGCACGACGCTCTGCTTGCTGTGCGTCTGGATGTAGCTGGTCCAATAGGCCAGGCCGGCCTGA
>DASZUP010000968.1:0-1765 GCA_035547635.1 Pirellulales bacterium | reverse complement strand
ACCCCCCAGCGTCCTTCCCATACAAGCGCCAAGGCGCCTTAAACGCAAAAAAGCCTCGTCAAAACGAGGCTTTTAGGAGTGCCCCCTGTAGGACTCGAACCTACAACCCTCTGATTAAGAGTCAGATGCTCTGACCAATTGAGCTAAGGGGGCGGAGATGCGCCAAGACCACGGCAGGGCTAAACACGCGGCAGGCATGGCACGTTGACAATCATGTTATCGGCTTCTGGGCTCCGCTCAAGGGCAAATCCAAAAACAACACGGCTCGATCCGTCGCCAGTTTCCTGCACCCCGCAGCAGGCGGCCGGCAGATGGCGACGCCTGCGAGCCTCGCGGCGCTAAGTCTCTAGGCACTAACAACATGCGTTTCGGCAAAGGCAAGGTGAAGGGGCCCGCTGAGCAACCGCCCGAAACGGGGCGGTCATTCCAGCACGGCGGCTCAATCGTCAAGCCTCATGCCTAAGAGGCGCATCTTGCGGTAAAGGTTCGAGCGGTGCAGGCCCAATAGCCGGGCGGCCTCGTTCATGTTGCCTCGGGCACGGTCAATCGCCCGCGTGATGTGGTCGATCTGAAATTCCGCCGTCGCTTCGTTCAACGGCAAGTCGAGCCGCACGGTCGTCGTGGCGCCGGCGGGGGTGAGGACGAACGAGGGATCGTCCGCCTCGATCACGTCGCCCGGCGCCAGGTAAGCCAGCCGCTCCATCAGGTTCCGCAACTCGCGGACATTGCCGGGCCAGGCGTGCTGCAGCAATCGCCGCTGGGCCCCGGCCGATAGTTCCAGCGGCTTGCGACGCGCCTTGTGAGAAAAGTCGTCCAGGAAGTGCCGGGCCAGGGCCAGAATGTCTTCGGGCCGTTCGCGCAGCGGCGGGATCTGCAGCGAAACGACATTCAGCCGGAAAAACAGGTCCTGACGAAATCGTTTCTCGGCCACCATTTCGGCCAGATCCTGATTGGTCGCGGCGATCACCCGGGCGTCCGTGTGGATCGACTTTGATCCACCCACGCGGACCACGGTTTTTTCCTCCAGTACCCGCAGCAGCTTGGCCTGGCCGCCTTGGCTCATGTCGCCGATTTCATCAAGGAACAGCGTGCCGCCCGAGGCCAGCTCGAACTTGCCGGGCCGCGACTCGCGAGCGTCGGTGAAGGCGCCCTTCTCATGGCCGAACAGTTCGCTTTCCAGCAACGTCTCGCTGATGGCGGCGCAGTTGACGGCGATAAACGGCTGGTCGCGGCGCGGACTCTGGTAGTGGATCGATTGGCTGACCACCTCCTTGCCCGTGCCGTTTTCGCCCAGAATCAGCACCGCCAGATCGGTCGGCGCGACGCGAGCGATCGTCTGCCGCAGCGTCTCGATCGCCCGACTGTGGCCGATCAGCCGCACGCCTTGCGAGGCCTGTTCCGTGATCAACCGGCGCGATTCCAGTAGCGCTTCGCGTTCCTGAGCGTTTTCCAGGGCAATAGCGGCCTGGGCTGCCAGTTCAACCAGCGTGGACTGGTCCTCGTCGGTGAAATTACCCTGCCGCTTGTTGATCGTCTCGAAGACGCCGAATAACTCGCCACGGCGGCCGCGCAGCGGAACGCACAGCAAGGTCCGGGTGCGGTAGTGCAACTGCTGGTCGATCTGGCGGTTGATCTGGCCATGGTCGTCCGCCACGTCAATGCGGTACGGCTCGCCGCTCTGGATGACTCGCCCTACGATGCCGGCGTTGTCCGGAACGCGCAGCTCTTCCTTGCCAACGCCCAAGGCCGGACGGCCGACCAGCGT
>DASZUP010000967.1:0-1541 GCA_035547635.1 Pirellulales bacterium | reverse complement strand
TCATCATGCACGGCGTCGCGGGCGGAATGGCAACTCGTGAGAATGCCGGGCGCTTCGCCCGGTTGAGGAAACATCGACGCGGCTCGTTCCCCCACGCCGCTCTCCTCGGAATCTTCACAGATTCCGCTACGGGGAGCGCTCTCGTCGCTCCGTTTGTTTGCGTCGTCAGGGGGCTTTCGCCCTCCGCTCTCACGACCAGGTAAAAAGTCTCAATTGCGAAAGATCCTGGCGGGAATTGCCGCGTTCTACGTGCCGCTGCCAGCGGCGTTTAGCCGCTCTTTCGCTCTGCAGCGGCTGGTGAAAAATCTCAGGAAGCTTGCGCATTTCCTCATGGAGCTGCGCGGGGCTAGAGATATGCTGGATCGGGGCGGGCGGTTGCGGCGCTGCCGGTGGACGCGGAGCGTCCGAAGCTGCGTTCCCATGCGGAGCGAGGGGCGGAGCGTCCGGCGGTCTGTTCCCGCAGACGGCGTTTGAGCAATGAGAGTTGACGTTCTTGGCGATAAGGCGGAATCATGCGGCAGTGTTTTGGCGGTTGTGGCTCCCGTGGCATGCACTGGACCTGGGCGCTTGTCCTCTTGGCGAACCTGGCCCATGCGGCCGGTGCGAATCACGACCGCACTAGCCAGGGAACGTTGCCGACCGATGAGCAAGGCCGGCCGCTGAACCTCGATTTCGAATCGGGCGCGCTCAAGGATTGGCGCGCGGAAGGCGCCGCCTTCGACCGGCAGCCGATCGAAGGAGATACGGTCCAGCCGCGCCGCGCCGATATGAGCAGCCAGCATGCCGGCCGCTTCTGGATCGGCACGTATGAGCGTCAGGGAGACGCCCCGCAAGGAACCTTGACGTCGGCGCCGTTCATCGTCACGCAGCCGTTCGCCAGCTTCCTCGTGGCGGGCGGGCGGCATGCCGAAACGTGCGTCGAGCTGGTCCGCCAGGACTCTGGTCAGGTCATCTTTCGCGCCAGCGGAGACGATACCGAAAACCTCAAGCCGGTCGCCGTCAATCTGCAGCGGCACCTGGGCAAGAAGATCTTCAGTCGCCTCGTCGATCGTCACAGCGGCGGCTGGGGGCACGTCAACTTTGACGATTTCCGGTTCCACAAGACGAAACCTGATTTTCCTGAGCGCAATGTTCCGCCGGCGCCCGACGCGTATCAGCACGCCGGACTGGAAGCGCAGGAGGCCGCCGCGGCGATGACCGTGCCCGAAGGCTTCCGCGTGACGCTCTTCGCCGGCGAGCCTGACGTGCAGCAGCCGATCGCCCAGGCGATCGACGATCGGGGCCGGCTGTGGGTGGCCGAAGCTTATTCGTATCCTTTTCCCGTGCCGCAAGACCAGGCGCGCGACCGGATCCTGATCTTCGAAGACGTCGACGGCGACGGGCGCTTCGATAAGCGGAAAGTGTTCGTCGACAAGCTGAACCTGGTGAGCGGGCTGGAAGTGGGATTCGGCGGCGTGTGGGTCGGCGCCGCGCCGCACTTGTTGTTCATTCCGGATCACGACGGCGACGACCAGCCCGACGGACCGGCCGAAGTGTTGCTC
>DASZUP010000966.1:0-3893 GCA_035547635.1 Pirellulales bacterium | reverse complement strand
AGACTCCAAGCTTGGCGGCGATCTCTTTCCCGTTCCAATTCGTCGCCTTCATCAGCCGCTCCATGGCCGAGGCTTTTTCCATGGGCGAGAGGTCTACTCGTTGGAAGTCAATCGAGCACTGCCGCAGGAGCAGTTGGGCCTCGGGCGGCTTCTCCTTAACGATGGCGGCAACGGTTTTTTGGCCGAGATGCTTCAAAGCGCGACATCGCCTCTCGCCATCGGAAATGCCAAACCGCTCCCCGTCCTTGAACAAGAGAACGGGGTATTCTTGCCCGACTTCTTCAATGTTCTTAGCCAGGCCGGCGATAAGCGTGTCGTCGAACGTCTGCCTCACCTGGGGACGAAAATCAATTTTGTCCAAAGGGACCTGGGTAATCTCTTCTTTCATCGCAGATAGTCCTCGCGTTTCATCGGTTCACCCAAATGATTTCTGCCATTGCAATGCGCATCGCCCCTCTAGACGCATCGCTTCACGACGGATTCGACTTACTCTCCGATTTCGATTTGCGGCTCCGGCTGCTCGATGTGCTGCGCCGCTACCTGATCGAGGTAGGCGTCATGGTGGTAGCCATGGACCGTTCCGATGTCCTGCGTCACCATGGCTTGAGTCGGATTTGCAATCGTGCCCGGCTCCTCGTGCGTTGCCGTCTGCCCATTCCATGGATCGAGGACTGCGTTTTGCATGTCCTTCAAACCCTCCCGCCAAAGGCCCCACATCAGGCTCGACGTTGACGGCGTTTCGCTGGCGTCGGCTTGCGGCGCGTCATGCCACATCGACCGATCCTCGGCCATGTCCGCCTGCGCGTGCTGCACGACGGCATTGAAAAGCTCATCGCGTCCCATTTCCACTGCTCTGGCGCCGCTTCCTTCACCGATTTTCATTGAAACCTCCGTTAGTAACCCATTCGCCTACGAACCCCTTGTGACAGATGCTCCGCCTCCAGGCGGGCATCGAGAATCTGCTGCTCCCGCTTATTCGTGACGTGCCGGTCGAAATTCTCGAGGAACATCAGCGAAAGCGCCGCGGACATGACAAGCTTGCCCAGCGCGTCAGACCAGCTAAGAAGAACGTAGCCGGCCGCGAAGCAGATCAACGGCTCGACGGCCAGCCTCGCCAAGCTTTCATCCCTAATGAAAGGGCAGAGGCGCAAAGCGAGCGTCGGATAGCCGTCAAATTGACTGTGAATGAGAAGACCGCTTTTTGCAGCTCGCCTCGACAGCATCCGCTGCACGACGACGGCAACCAGCCAGACCCCGAAGAAGTTGAGCAACGGCTGGTCGTAAAGCGCGTGAGCGAGATAGAACATGAAGACGCCGGCAACGAAGCCATACAACCCTTGCGCCCGGCTGCCCATCCCGGTCCTCAGAAACGGCATGACACATCGCGAGTGGATACGGCAGATCAAATAGAATCCGTTGAAGGAGCCCTGGAGCGTTATCTGGTCGCCGGGCGGTTTTGCTTGTTGCATGGTTCACCTTTGCGAAAATGTGGCCAGAATCCAGTTTTCCCCGTTGTGGAACGGCTCGCCGCTTCTAATCACGATGGCATCGGCAAGGTAGTTGTTTGCCGCGCCGCCGCACCTAAGACGGAAGAACACGCGCGATTGCAGCACGGGCTGATAGGCCTCGTTAAACGACGTGCTGACGCGGCTCTGGCCCCACATATCGCCGAAGATGGCATTGAACGGGTCCTCCGGCGGCTGCATCTGGCCGCCGAACGTCGTTTCCAGTCTGCGGCCGAGCAGGGACGAGGCGTATTCCGCGTCCTCGGCAGAGCCCAGGGCATGGAAAACCTTGTGATGGAACATTCCCATCAGCGTGTCGGCGAAGTGCTTGCCGCCTTCGCCCTTCAAGGCCGAATAGAAGGAGTCGCGTGACTGAGCGAGATAGACCATTGCGCCGCCGTGCGATCGTGAGGTGGCGGCATAGTGCTGGTCGAACGAAGTTGTGACCTGCCACGATTCGTCGGCCCAAATCAGATGGTAAAAATCGTCAGGCTTGAACTGACGCGCCAGAATCACCTTTTGCGTCAAAAATTTCCAGCAGGTCGAGAGCAGCACGCCTGACGGCCCGTATTCGCATGACGGGCAATTGACCAGAATCGACTTTCCGGCATGCAACATGTCGAGCGGGCTGCAATTGGTTGTCGTCGAAATGAGCTCCCTGGCGATCCCGCTGTTGAAATAGAAGAGAGAATTGAGCATTCCAGACAAAACGCAACTTCTGGTTTTGGGCGCCATGACGGGCCAACCGAGGCACCACGCATCGCGCGCCATTCCGAAATCGTGCTGTTCTCTCACGCTTTTTTCCCGCAGGGCGGCAGTTCGTAAGCACTGGTTGTGAAATCCCTCGCGCCATTTCTCGCTGGCAAGCTGCTCGGCTGAGAGCGCAGCCCCGTTGATGAACCGCTGGAGATTTGGCGCCGATACGGCGACGCCGGCCTGCCGCAGAATCTCGACGGCGTGATAAAAATATCTCCGCTCTTCGTCCTGGAAGAAGGAGCCGTTTTCGCCGCCGCCCTTGCTTTCTCCACGCAGCACTTCGCTGGCGGTCATCAAAAAATCGACGATCTCGCGGGTATCGCCGCCGCAATTCTGAAGGAAATCGAGCATATTGCAGCGGAGTTTGCCTTCCGGCGAGAACTCCAGCAATTCTCGGCCTTTTTCTGCGAAGATGCGTCGCCACATAACGGCATCGTCTGGCTTGGCGGCCAGAATCAGCAGGCTGGACCGTTCGTCCGTGACTATCGCGCGGGCCAACGTCATGCCGCTGCCCGTGGTCTTGGAAGCCCCGGTTCGGCCAAAAATCACCACGCCCGCCAGCAAGTGCCTCCGCGTGAAGGCATCGGCCTTGTTCCAGAACATCAGGATTGTGTCGAGCGGGTCGGCCGGCGCCTTGGTTCTCGCCGGCCTGGCAATCATGACCAAAACGACGACGGCGGCCAGAGCCAGCGCTGGGGCGGCCGGGTTGTCGCTGATCGTTTGCATCCATTCGTCAGCCATCGGTCACGCTCCTCCCGGGCGCCAGTACGGCCCATGCGCCTTACCGATGGGAATAGTCACAGCGCCCGGCTCATCCCCTGCCGCTTTGTCAGGACGCCTGGAAGCGCCGCCTGCACTGGCCATGGGAGCGGTCTCGGGCGGCGGCGCGTTTTCCGCCGGCGTCGCCGGCGGCAGCCCTTGCTGCGGCTTTAAAGTGCAAATGATGTTATGGAGCCGCCGATATTCGATGACGACGGTGAGCAACACCAGGTTCAGCAACAGGACAATGCCCGCAACGCTGCCGGCAAGTTCGGCCAGCCAGGCTTGCACCTCATCAGCCCCGGCTTTGCCGGCCGTTCGCAGTTGCAGCCAGACCATCGTCTGCCGCAGCGCCAGCAGGTAACCGCAGATCAAAAAACAGAACACCGCGGCGCCTGCTTTCGACTCGAATCGAAAGACTTTGCGAAACTTTTCCCGGGCGGCGGCCAGAGTTCGCTTGATAGAACTGTTCGCGATTGAAAATCCGGACGGCTTCGTTGAGCCGTCATGCCGCTGAGCGCCTCCGGCCGCCCCGGCAATGCCGTCCTCTCGCGGGCGCGCAGCCGCATCCGGATTAGCTGAGAACCGCTTGCCGCACGCCGCCGCAACGCAGCATCCGAAGCCGAGTATTCCAAGCCAGATTTCCTCTTCGCGGCCGCTGCCCGCCAGGAATATTTCCAGGGAATTAAGCGGCGTTCCGTTGGGATGGTGCGTGCCATCGGCCGACACCAGCACGACCGGCATGTTGTATTTCGGGCCGCATTCCCAGCGATTGCCGTAAGTGAGCATATAAGTCGCGGACAGACCGATCGCCGCGAGAGCCAGTAGGCTGATAGGGAGTTTCATGCCCGCTCTCCTTTCGCCGCCCGCACC
>DASZUP010000965.1:0-3610 GCA_035547635.1 Pirellulales bacterium | reverse complement strand
ATCGTCTGGCTGGAGATGGGCGGCGTGTATGCGATGCCGAACCTCCGCGGCGGCGGCGAGTATGGGCGCGCGTGGCACGAAGCGGGCATGAAACACAACAAGCAGAACGTGTTTGACGACTTCATTGCCGCCGCCGAGTGGCTGATTGAGAACGGCTATTGCTCCCGGCAAACGCTCGCCATCAGCGGTCGCAGCAACGGCGGATTGCTGGTCGGCGCCTGCCTGACGCAGCGGCCTGACCTTTATGGCGCGGCGCTGCCCGGCGTGGGCGTGATGGACATGCTGCGGTTCCACAAGTTCACGATCGGCTGGGCCTGGGTCTCCGACTACGGCTCGTCGGAGAATCCGGAAGAGTTCAAGACGCTCTACGCCTATTCGCCGCTGCACAACATCAAGCCGGGCGTGAAATACCCGGCGACGATGATCACTACGGCCGACCACGACGACCGCGTGGTGCCTGCGCACAGCTTCAAGTTCGCCGCCGAATTGCAGGCGGCGCAGGCCGGCGCGGCGCCGATCCTGATCCGCATCGAAACCAGCGCCGGTCATGGCGCCGGCACGCCCACCTCGAAGGCCATCGAAGAAGCGGCCGATAACTACGCGTTTCTGGTCAAAGCGCTAGGCATGAAGCTGTCGCACGCCAAGGACCAGCCGAAGCCGTAGGGCGGGCATTGCCCGCCATGACTCGACGGTGGGCAATGCCCACCCTACGAGACCGCCACAAAACCCAATGCCAAGGACCAGTCGAAGCGTCAACCGCCTACGACTTGCCCTGGCATTCGGCATCGTTCGCCGGGTGCTGTTCGGCCAGTCCCATGGCAAAGCTGACCAGGTCTTGTCGCTCGCGGCTGATCTGCAGCAGGCGGCTGAAGTCGCCGACGCGCTGGGAGAGCTCGAGCAGGCTGGGGGCAAAGCCGGAAACGCGCACGTTCGAAAGCAGCCGTGCGGAGGCATCCAAAGCTTCCTTATTGCGGCCCAGCTTCGCTAACAGACCGACGTAAACTTCCGCCGCGGCCGGGCCCTGCGGCTCGCCGGCCAGCGATTCGGCCCGCTCGCGGAAGTAGGCCACCGCCTCTTCGACCTGCTCGCCCAGCAACGCGCGAAAGAACAATCCGTGCGCCGGATAAGAGTCCGTGAACGGTTCCTGACCGGCATATTGAAACAGCGAGCTGAGCCGGCGGCCGTATTCCGTCAGATCGACCGCCAGGCGCAAATCGGCCGGCTCCTCGATCACCAGGGCGAAACGCACCACGGCATTCAGATGCGAAGTATCGATGTGATAGTTGTTCTCGTCCATCAGCCAATCGCGGTCGGCCACCAGGCCCTCGATGGTGGTTTCTTGCGGCGCCTTGCCCTGCTTGCGGGTAATTTCGTCCGACAAGCTGCGGAACAATTCGGCGTGCAGGTAACGCACCAGCAGCCCTGCGACCTGCTGCCGGTCCTTCAGCGGCCGGTTGTGCATCTGAGCGTCGAACATCGAGATGGCGTTGCAGACGCCGTAAGTGTTCAAGACCAGCTCGAATCCGAGGCGAGGGTTGACGCCTTCGTGCAGCGCAATCTCGATGATCTGCTCGGTGGTTTCTTCGTCCGGCGTCAGCGATTCCAACGCGGCGGCCACTTCGGCCTGCTCGCCCAGCGGACGCAGATACATCCAAGCCTCGCGGACGCGGCCGTCGTTGAGGAACAAAAAGCCCACCTCGCGGCAGGCCTTGAGGTATTCCTCCTCCATCTGCGTGCGGAGCGGATCTTTCAAGTCGTCGAGGCTCTTGGTCAGCACCGCCGGCAGTCCCAGCCGCAGCCGTGCGTCGAGCAATCGCAGGTCGAACAGCTCATGGTAGTGCTCGCTGCTGCGCAAATGCTCGGCGGCTCGGGCCGTCGCCGCCTCCATGCTTTGGCGGGAAACGGTCTTTTCCAGTTCGTCGAAGATGTCGTCGCTCATGGGCAAGTTTTCGAAGGTAAGGCTGAGGCGAGTCGCTGCGCGGTTTCGCGCTTCGATCCGGCGACTGGGGGTCAGCGTTGCGGCGGGACTTCCAGGCGCCGCCGCTCAAGCGGCAAACGGCGCCGCAGGCGGCCATGCTCTCTGGTCGGTACAAACGCCGCCGCGATGGACGTCGGGGCGTTGCGCCGAGCGTTCATCCTAGCAGAGCCGGATAGGGCTCGCCATCGGCGCTCGATCGATCAGGTCGTTTCCGTTATGTCGGCTTAGTGCTTGACGGCGGGGCTTTTCGACGGCGCCGGTTGGCGGACGGCGAGCCGCGGCCGGCGTCAAGTGGGCTCCAAAACGGCATTCTGTGCGGGCTGTAGCGGCCGTGCGGCAATTTGAGCCCGCATTTCGGCGGCGATGAAGAACGATCCGGTAATGCAGACCAGGTCTTTCTCGCCCGCCAGCGTCCGCACAACTTCCCAGGCGGCGGCTGGCGACGGGCAGACTCGCACCGCCGCAGACTCCTGCGCGGCGATCGCCGCCAGCTCTTCGGGCGGCACTCCTCGCGGGTTGTTTTGATATTGCGTAAGAATGACGTGATCGAAATGCGGCAACAAACAGCGCAGCATGGCGGGAACTTCCTTATCGCGCGTCGTGGCAAACACGAGAATCCGCTCGCGCGCGGAAAAGCTTTCGGCCAGCGTCGCCGCCAGGGCTTCGACCGAGGCAACGTTGTGCGCGGCGTCGATCACCACGGCAGGCTGGCGGCCCGCGACTTCGACCCGCGCCGGCCAGCGGACTTCGGCTACTCCGCGGCGCAGGGCCGCCTCGGAAATCTGCCATCCCTGCCGCGCCAGTTCGTCGAGCACGGTCAAGGCCGTCGCCGCATTGGCGGCCTGGTGGCGGCCGAGCAAGCCGAGTGAAACGTTGTCGTATGTTTGCTGTCGATCGGGGCACGACAAGTGATAGCTCATCCTGCCTTGCGCCGCCTCGCGGCCGACGTCGCGCGGCGGTTCGTACTGGTAATGAAAATCGCGACCGAGCTGCAGCAGCCGGGAGCCGCGCTGCCAGGCGATCTGTTCGATCACCTGCCGAGGTTCGTCATCGACCACGCCGCTGACGACGGGCACGCCCGGCTTGATAATGCCGGCCTTCTCGCGAGCGATGGCCGCCAGCGTGTTGCCGAGTTGGCGCATGTGGTCGAAGCTGATGCTGGTGATCACCGATACGGCCGGCAAACAAACATTGGTGGAATCGAGCCGCCCGCCGAGCCCAACCTCCAGCACCGCGGCTTGCACGTTGCTGCGGACAAAGTGCAGCAAAGCCATGGCTGTCGTGAGCTCGAAATAAGTCGGTCCGGTCTCGGCGGGCCGCCGCCGGCTGCCGGCCAGATCGAGCTGTGCGACGACAGGGCGCAGTATTTCGACCAGCTCCAGCAATTCGGCCGCCGAGCAGGGCTGCCCGTCGACGGCCATCCGCTCTTCCAGGCGATCCAAATGGGGCGAACTGAACAAGCCGGTCCGATACCCCGCCGCGGACAGCACGGCCGCAATCATGGCCGAGGTCGACCCCTTCCCCTTGGTGCCTGCGACGTGGACGATCGGCAGTTTCGCTTGCGGGTTTCCCAGCCGCAGGAGCAGTTCGCGCATGCGGTCGAGCTTGAACGTTCCGTCGCCGTAGGGCATT
>DASZUP010000964.1:0-2787 GCA_035547635.1 Pirellulales bacterium | reverse complement strand
CAAGAACCGCCATGCCTATCCCCTCTGAAGATCCCATCATCGTCGCCCCCAGTCCCACGCCGATCGCGGAGGATGATTCGGTCGATTTTGCGGCCATCGAGCATAACGTCAAACTCTGGCTGGAGACGCCGCTGTCGGGCTTCGTGCTGAACTCGGAAAACGGCGAAGAGGCGTTTCTCTCCGAAGCAGAGCGATTGGAAATCGTCCGCACGGTCCGCCGCGTGTGTGACGGCCGCAAGTTCGTGATCGGCGGCATCGATTGCCCGTCGGTCACGGAGACGCTGCGGCTGGGCGAACGTCTCGTCGAGGCGGGCGCCGAACTGCTGCGAGTGCGCATCCCGCGGCTGACGTCGAACGTGCGCGATTATTTCCAGCAGGTGGCGAAGCGCGCCGCCGCGCCGATCATCCTCATTCATCAGATGGCGCCGGGCATGTTCTTGAGCGGACCTGCGGCGACCGGCGCTTCGGCCGAGCTGCTGGGCGAACTGACGGCGCTGGAAAACGTGTTCGGCTACATCATGTCGGACAATATCCGCTTCGAATCGCGGGTGCGAATGTATGCGGCGGCCGACAAGCGATTCTGGACCTGCAACGGCACATTGCTGCTGCCAGGAGCCGCATTGGGGGCGAACGGCGCCTGCCTGATGCTGGCCAATGTCTACCCGAAAGAATGCCGCGAGATTGTGCGGCTGGTCATGGCCGGCAAGCTGACCGAAGCGCAGGCCATCCAGCGGCGCGTGATCGAAGTCGACTGGCAGATCCTCTCGCGCGGCGCGGCCGGCATCAAGGCCGCCCTGAACTTGTTGGGGTATCACGCCGGCCGGCCTCGTTCGCCTTCGCCGGCGTGTGCTGACGCCGCCATCGCCCAGATCAAGGCGGCGATGGAAAGAGTTGGTTGACCGCTCGCTGGCGAGACCGGCGGTCTATGGTCCCTTGCCATCAGGTGCTGGATCGCTGCAGTTTGAGAACGCACTGAACGAGCGTTCCATGCGGCTTTCTCGATTCAATCGCAAGCCTGGCGCCGAGCAACTTGGCGCGGTTCCTCATGATCTGTCGTCCCAGGCCCTCCGTCGCAGCAGGCGGCATTCCTCGGCCGTCGTCCTGGACTTCCAGAATCAAGTCGCCGTCAAGGCTGCGGAGCCAGATCTCCACGCTGCCGGCCGCGGAATGCTTGAGGGCGTTGGTACATGCCTCCTGGGCGATGTGGTAGAGATGAGTGGCCCAAAATGCGTTTCGCAGCGGCGTCTGTCGATCGGTGCGAAACACAAACCGCATCTGAGAGACTTCATTCAAGCGGCTCGCCAATTCGGCAAGTGCGGCCGGGAGCCCGTCGGCAGCGAGATCGGCGACGGCCAGTCCGCCGGCCATGGTGCGCACCTTGCGCAACACCTCGCGCGTTTTCCTTTCGATTCTTTCAGCGAGGGCCGCATGGTCCGGCATTTTTTCCCGCACGGCTTCCGTCAGGCCGCCCGCCAGCAGGCCCAGCGCACTCAACTCCTGGCCGATATCATCGTGCAGATCCTGGCCTATCCGCTGGTCCTCTAAAGTTGCAATCTCCAGGACTTCGCGTTCCAGTTCTTTTTGCCGAGTGATGTCCAGCAGAATGCCGGCGTACAGCTTCAGCTCGGGAATTTCGTTGACGGCGAGCAGCGCCGGAAAGTGCGAGCCGTCCTTGCGACGGCCCATCACCTCGCGAGTCGTCCCGATAATGTGGCCGAACGAGGAAGACAGGCCCTCGTCATCTTCTCGATAGTCCTGCGGCATGAGCGCCTTGATGTTCCGCCCGACCAGCTCGCCGGCCGAATACCCGAAAATGCGATCGGCTGCGGAATTGGCCGACCGGATCGCGCCCGTCTGATCGGCGGTGAAAATGGCGGTTAGCGCCGTTTCCAGGATGGCCCGGAGCCGGCTCGATTGATCTCTCAGCTCGGCCGTCCGGGCGGCTACCTGTCCTTCGAGATCCTTATTGGCTTGTTGCAGCAACTCTTCGGCTTGCTTTTCATTCGTGATGTCCAGGTTGACCCCGATCATCCGTTCCTCGCAACCATCGTGTTGCCGCAGCTTGCGTCCCATGCCGACCAGCCAGCGCTCGCCCCCATCGGCATCCACGACGCGAAATGTTGCGTAGAACGCCTCTCGTTCGTAGCGCGCCCGGCGGATCGCCTCTTCGAGCAGCGGCCGGTCTTCCGGATGTACGGCGGCCAGCGCTGCTTCGCCCGTGCCGCTGAAATCTTCGGGACGAATGCCGAACAGCTCAAACTGCCGCGGGCTCCAGGTCAGGGCGTCGGTTGAGAGGTTCCAGTCCCAGGCGCCCAGCTTGGCGGCGTTGACGGCCAGACGCAGCCGCTGTTCGCTCTCGCGCAGCGCCGCCTCGCTTTGGGCGCGAAAGATCATGTCGGAGGCCTGGCGGGCGAGCAAGTCCAGCAACCGAAGGGCGCCTTGGTCAGGCCGGTACGGCTGTCGGTAATACGTCGAGAACACGCCCAACGCCATGTCGCTGCGCGTTACGATTGGCGTGGATTGCGCGGCCCGAATTCCAGCCCGCAATTGCAGCTCGAGCGCGGGCGTTCCGGCCAAGATCGGGCTGTGCTGGTTGTCTTCGACGACGATGCGCTCTCCGCGCTCCAGCGCGACCGCGCAACTATCGTGGCTTTGGGGGGCGGCGTTCCACGATTCCAGCCACCAGTCCGGCAACCCGCGTTGCGCTGCGATGCACAACGCGCCGGTCGTCGGATCGAGCAGTTGGATGGCGCCGAAATCTGCTCCGGCCAGCTCGATGGCAGCGTC
>DASZUP010000963.1:0-3805 GCA_035547635.1 Pirellulales bacterium | reverse complement strand
TGGCCTTGGCGTACCATCGCGCCAGCGGCGGCCGCACGAAGATCGTCGGCGCCGACTTTTGCCGCCCGATGTTGCTGGTCGGCAATCGCAAACGGGAACACGCCGGACTGAACGGCGAACTGAGCTTCGTCGAGGCCGACGCCCAGAGGCTGCCTTTTCCGGACAACCATTTTTCCATCGTCTGCGTCGCCTTCGGCCTGCGGAATGTGACCGACACCGACCGGGGCCTGAGCGAGATGGCGCGAGTCTGTCAGCCGGGCGGCAAGGTGGCCGTGCTGGAGTTCTCGCATCCCCGCTGGCAGCCGTTCAAGTCCCTTTACGGCTGGTACTTCCGCCAGGTGCTCCCCCGCATCGGCCAGGCCCTGGCGAGGAATCGCCAGGATGCATACAGCTACCTGCCGGCCAGCGTAGGCGAATTTCCCTGCGGTGAGGCGCTGGCCGAGCGGATGCGAGCCGCCGGGCTCAATGACGTGACGTATTACCCGCTCACCTTGGGCGTGGCCACTCTCTACGTAGGCGCCAAATGAAGCCCAACTTCGTGCTCGGCATCACCGGCGCCAGCGGAGCGATTTACACAGTTCGCCTGCTCGACGTGCTGCTGGCCGCCGGCTGCGACGTGCAACTCTCCATCAGCCCGGCCGGCCAGACCGTGCTGCGTCAGGAATTGGGTTTGATCGTCGACCTGGAGGAATTCCTGCTCGAACAACTCCTCCCAGGCCGCGCACAACTTGAAGCAGCCGATTGCCACGCCTTGCTGCGCGAATCGCTGAGCGCGCCGGCCGCCGCTTCCGCCGCGTCTCCCGCCGGCGGGCGTGGAACGGCGCGATATTACCACTACCGCGACCTGATGGCGCCGATTGCCAGCGGCTCGTCGCTGACCGGCGGCATGGTCGTCTGCCCCTGCTCGGGCGGAACGCTCAGCGCCATCGCTCACGGCGCCGCCGAAAACCTGATCCATCGGGCGGCGGACGTGCATCTGAAAGAGCGGCGGAAGCTAGTGCTTGTGCCGCGCGAGACGCCGCTGTCGGTCATACAACTGGACAATATGCGGCGGGCGGTCGAGGCCGGCGCGGTCGTGTTGCCGGCCATGCCGGGCTTTTATCACGGCGTGCAATCGATCCGCGACCTGGTCGACTTTGTCGTGGCGAGGATCTGCGATCAGCTTGGCGTGCGCCACTCGCTCATGCGTCGCTGGGGAGAATAGTTCGTGCTGCACCGTCTGCGATTGATCCTGGAAATGATCCGCTTCAGCCACACGCTGTTCGCGCTGCCGTTCGCGCTGCTCTCGGCCGTCATGGCCTGGCGCGCCGGCGACGCCTCGCTGAGCTGGCGCTGGCAAGATTTTCTGGGGATCGTGCTGTGCATGGTCTTCGCCCGCAGCACGGCGATGGCGTTCAACAGATTAACCGATCACAAGCTCGACGCCTTGAACCCGCGCACGCAAATGCGGCACATCCCGGCGGGCCTGCTGAGCGTCGCCACCGTGGCGACGTTTGCCGTCGCCTGCGCGGCGGCCTTCGTGGCGAGTACGTTGCTATTCCTGCCGAACCGCTGGCCGATTTACTTGTCCTTGCCCGTGCTGGTTTTCCTGTGCGGCTACAGCTTGACGAAGCGGTTTACGGCGCTGGCGCACTTCTGGCTGGGGGCGGCGCTGGCCTTGGCGCCAATCGCGGCCTGGATCGCCTTGCGGGCCGAACTGGCCTGGCCGCCCGTCGTGCTGGGCGCCGCGGTCATGCTGTGGGTCGCCGGGTTCGACATCATCTATGCCTGCCAGGACGTGGACGTCGATTCGCAACTCGGCCTGCACAGCGTGCCGGCCCGGCTGGGCGTGCAGGGCTCGTTGCGGTTGGCGGCCGCCTGCCACCTGGGCATGGTGCTGCTGTTGTTCGCCTTGCCGCTGGTCTATCCGCAACTCGGCTGGCTCTACCTGGCGGGCATTGCTTGCGTCGCCGCTCTTTTGATTTATGAACATCGTCTGGTGCGGCCCGACGATCTGACCCGCGTCAATCTTGCCTTTTTCCACGTCAACGCCGTTGTCAGCATCGGGCTGTTCCTGGTCGGCACGCTCGATTTGTATTGGCCGAGATGAGAAGACAACACGATCTCCGACTAGCGTGCTGCACACGATCGGTTTTTCCCTCGCTGCGAGGCGTCGATGCCGCGATTGGGACCAGCCGCGATTGGGACCAATTGTCGGTCGCGAATAATAATGCAAAACGCAAAATGCAAAACGAAAAAGTCAAAATGGGGCAGAACAATTTTGCGTTTTGCGTTTTGCATTTTGACTTAACTGCGGCCCGATGGCCGAGCCGGGGCGTTCCCTATCGCAAGGCCGAACGCTACGATAAAGATTCTGCCACCCAAAGCCCTACGCAAGCTCATGATCAAAGCCAACCAACCCACTCTGGAATCGATTCGCGATAAAGTGCTGGCCGGCGAGCGGCTGTCGTTCGACGACGGGCTGTTCCTGTATCAGCCCGAGGTCGATCTGAACGCCCTGGGCGAACTGGCCAACATCGTTCGCGAGCGAAAAAACGGCAATTTTGCGTATTACAATATCAATACGCATCTGAACCCGACGAACGTCTGCGTTTACCGCTGCGTGTTTTGCGCTTTCCGCTCCGATCTGCGCGACCCGAAAGGGTACTTGATGAGCGACGAGCAGATCCTGGAGCGCGGCCGCGAGGCGGTGGAGAATGGCTGCACGGAGATGCACATCGTCGGCGGCCTGCACCACCAGATGAAGTACGAGTGGTACGTCAACGTCATTCGCATCCTGCACGAGGCCTATCCCAAGCTGCACCTCAAGGGCTGGACCGGCGTCGAGATCAATTGGTTCCAGCACCTGACCAAAAAGCCGCTGCGCGAGATCCTGCAGGACCTGATCGATGCCGGCTTGGGCAGCATGCCGGGCGGCGGCGCCGAGATTTTCCATCCGGAAGTGCGCGACCGCATTTGCGAGCACAAGGCCGACGCCCAGAACTGGCTCGACATCCACCGCACGGCGCACGAGATGGGCTTGAAGACCAACTGCACGATGCTCTACGGCCACATCGAACAGCCGTTGCATCGCATCGACCATCTGATCCGCCTGCGCGAGCTGCAGGACGAGACCGGCGGGCTTCAGACCTTCATTCCGTTGGCCTTCCATCCCGACAACACGGGGCTCGATCACATCCGCAAGCCCTCCGCCCTGGCCGATCTGCGGACGATGGCCGTCAGCCGCTTGATGCTCGACAACATTCCGCACATCAAGGCCTAGTGGATCCTGCTCGGCATCGGCACGGCCCAAATGGCGCTTTCCTACGGCGCCGACGATCTCGACGGCACCGTGCGTCACGAGTTGATCTACCACGACGCCGGCGCCGAAACGCCCGAGATTCTTTCCGTCGACGAAATCCGCCGCCTGATCGCCGAGGTCGGCCGCGAGCCGGTCGAGCGCGACACCGTCTACAACCGCGTCATCCACAACGGCGCCGAGTGGCAGACGGCGGAACCGATTGCAGTCGGGGCGTAGGAACGACGGCTTGTTGCATCGTTGCGACTAGCTTCTGAGTCGGCCGTCGACATACCTTTTCTTAGCCGCAACGCGGCGTGATTCATCAGCCTAGGGCGCAGCCCTAGGAACTCGAATAGCAGCAAGACATGCCAGCCCTGAAAGGGCGAGACCGCTCGCAACGGCCGTCACGCCCCGTTGGGGCTTTTACGACGAATGGTATATATCATTTGTTCCTAGGGCTGCGCCCTAGGCTGATGAATCACGCCGCGTTGCGGCTAAGAAAAGGTATGTCGACGGCCGACTCAG
>DASZUP010000962.1:0-7465 GCA_035547635.1 Pirellulales bacterium | reverse complement strand
CGCGCCCAGCCATCTGCTGTATCCCGAATTCGACGACATGCTGAAGGTCTCAATGGTTCGCGAGACCGAGCTGTTCTTCAAAGAAGTGCTGGAGCATGACCTGAGCCTGACGAACTTCATCGCCAGCGACTTCACAATGCTCAACGGCCGGCTGGCCCGGCACTACGGAATTGCAGGCATCGAAGGCTGGGAGTTTCGCAGGCATCTGCTGCCTGCCGGCAGCCATCGCGGGGGCCTGCTGACGATGGCCAGCGTATTGAAGGTCACAGCCAACGGAACGAGCACTTCGCCGGTGCTGCGCGGGGCGTGGGTGTTGGAGCGCATGCTGGGAACGCCGCCGCCGCGGCCGCCGGATAACGTGGCGGCTCTGGAGCCCGACATCCGCGGCGCGACGACCATTCGCGAACAACTGGCCAGGCATCGCCAGGTCGAATCGTGCCGCGGCTGTCACGCGCAAATTGATCCGCCGGGCTTTGCGCTGGAGAGTTTTGACGTGATCGGCGGCTGGCGCAAACGCTATCGCACGACCGGCAATGGCGAAGCGGTAACGGTCGACGGACGGCGGATGCCCTACCGCAACGGGCGGCTGGTCGATCCGTCTGGCGTGCTGGCCGATGGCCGCGAGTTTCAGGACATTAACGAGTTCAAGCAATTGCTCCTGGCGGACAAGGATCAGGTCGCAAGTGCGCTTGCCGCCCGGCTCGTGACCTACGCTACCGGGGGCGCGCCGGAAGCGGCGGATCGCCCGCAACTTGACGCCATCGTCGGCAGGACGCGCGAGAAGAACTACGGGTTCCACACGCTGATTCATGAGATCGTGGCCAGCGAGTTGTTTCTCTACAAGTAACCCATTTTCAAGGCATGTCCATGTACAAGAACGCCGCGCCGCGCAAGACGGGATCTGCCGTTTGTTTTTCTCGCCGCCGGTTGCTTCGCGCGGCGGGCGTCGGTCTGGCGCTGCCGCTGCTGGATTGCTTTCGTCCCCAGGGGCGCGCCGGAGAAAAAGCGATCGCGCCGCGGCGGCTGGTCTGTATCTGTACGCCGCTGGGCCTGCATCCGCCCTACTTTTTTCCCGAACAAGTCGGCGACGATTATGCGGCGAGCCCCTACCTGGCGCTGCTGGAAGATTTCCGCCAAGACTTCACGGTGATCTCAGGCCTCTCGCACCCGGACGTAGGCTCCAGTCACGATTCAATCTACAGCTTTCTTACGGCGGCGCCGCATCCGGAGATTCGCGCGGGGTTCCGCAACAGCATCTCGCTCGACCAGTTCGCGGCGGAGCGGATCGGCGGCCAAACGCGGTTCGCCAGCCTGTCGCTGTCGGCGGAAGGTTTCGGACTGTCGTGGACTCGCAGCGGGGCGCTCGTTCCGCCGGACATCTATCCGGCGACTGTCTTCGCTCGCCTGTTCCTAACAGGCCGGCCCGATGAGATCGAAGCCCAAACGCGGCGACTTGCCGACGGCCGCAGCATTCTCGATACCGTCCGCGAGCAAGCGCGACGCATGCGGCCGGCGATGGGAAGTCGCGACCGCGAAAAGGTCGACGAGTACTTCACCAGCGTGCGCGAACTCGAACAGCGGATGACGACGGCCGAGCAATGGTCGCAGCGTCCCAAGCCCAAGGTCGCGGCACAGCCGCCGCAGAACAATCTCAACCCGGCTGACCTGATCGGCAAAACCCGCTTGCTGTTCGATCTCACGCACCTGGCGCTGCAGACCGATTCCACGCGACTGGTGACGATGCTCCTGCTGGGCACGAGCCTCGTGCCGCCGATTGCCGGCGTCTCGCTGGGCCATCACGATCTCTCGCACCACGGCCGCGATCCGGACAAGATCTCGCAGCTCAAGACGGTCGAAACCGAAAAACTGAAGGTCTTGGGCGAATTGCTGGAGAAATTGAAGCGGACGGAAGAGCAAGGCGAAAGCCTGCTCGATCATACGATGGTTTTCTTCAGCAGCAACCTGGGCAACGCCGCCACGCATTCGACCAGGAACCTGCCCGTGCTGCTGGCCGGCGGCGGCTTTCGGCATGGGAAGCGCCTGGCGTTTGACCCGGACAATCCGCCGCCGCTGAGTAATTTGTTCGTGTCCCTGCTCCAGCGGTTGGGAATTGAAGCTGAGCAGTTTGGCTCCAGCACGGCAGCACTCGCCGGCCTGGAAACGTCTTGACGCTCTGCTCCGCCACGAGCCTGGCATTCACCTAATCGCACAACGCTTCGCTCCGCAGCCGGCAAGCGGCAACGGCCGCCGAATGTCGACGGCGGCCCTCTTCGCATTCCGAACGGGCCGGGTTTGCAGTACGATGAAATCAGCAACAGGGGATAAAGCCGCGGCACTCAAGATGAGCGAACCATGACGACAGGAACCAGCAAGCCCAAACGTCCGGCCATCCGAGGAACTTCTCGCCAGGACGTTAGCGCGACTTCAGCGCCGGAGCCGGATCTCGACGCGGCGCTCGACCGCGTGTTGAAGCTGATGGCCATTCCTGGCAAGAGCTGCGAAGAAGGAAAGGTCGTCGAATTCATTACCTCGCAACTCCGCAAGGCCGGCGCGCCTGCAGCGGCGATCGTTACGGACGACGCCCACAAGAAGACGCCGCACGGCGGTGAAACCGGCAACCTGATTTTCACGTTGCCCGGCACAATCCGCGCGCCGCGACGGTTACTGATGGCCCACATGGATACCGTGCCGCTGTGCGTCGGCTGTCAGCCGACGCTGAAAGGCCAATATGTGCGATCCGCCGACAAGCAGACGGGCTTGGGCGCCGACGACCGGGCCGGCTGCGCCGTGGCATTGACGGCGGCCATCGAAATCCTGCGCCGCAAACTTCCCCATCCCCCGTTGACGTTTTTCTGGCCTGCTCAGGAAGAGATTGGCCTGTACGGGGCCCATTTCGCCAAACTGAGTCTGCTCAAGAAGCCGCGGCTGGCTTTCAATTGGGACGGCGGACCGGCCGAAAAGCTGACCATTGGCGCCACCGGCGCCTATCGGATTGCCGTCGAGATCCAGGGTCTGGCAAGCCATGCCGGCGGAGCGCCGGAACAGGGCGTCAGCGCCATCGCCGTCGCCGGTCTGGCGATCGCCGAACTCGAACGGCATGGCTGGCTGGGCGACGTCCGCAAGGGAGACCGCCGCGGCACGAGCAATATCGGCGTGATCCAGGGCGGCGCCGCGACCAATGTGGTCACGGATCGCGTGTTGATCAAAGCCGAAGCGCGCAGTCACGATCCCCGCTTTCGCCGCGAGATCCTCAAGGCCATCGAGCAAGCCTTCCAGCATGCCGCCGGGGCCGTTCGCAACGCGGCCGGCGTGCAGGGCAAAGTGCGGCTGACCAGCCGACTCGATTATGAGGCTTTCCGGCTCGATGCCCAAGAACCTTGCGTGTTGGCTGCCGAACAGGCCGTGCGTGCGGCCGGCGCCGAGTCGTTGCGGGCCATCAGTAACGGCGGTCTGGATGCGAATTGGCTCACGGCTCACGGAATTCCGACGGTGACGCTCGGCTGCGGGCAGCAGAACGCCCACACCGTTTCCGAAATGCTTGACGTCAAAGCATTTCGCCTGGCCTGCCGGATCGCCCTGCGATTGGCCACGGCAACCGAAGAGCACAGCGAGGGCTGACGAACGACGGCGAGCCGCTGGGTTCGCCGCTCGTTGACGGAACTCCCATGCAACTCGACGACGAAGTCTGTTTGTGCTTTCACGTTTCCAAGCGGAAGATCCTCAACTTCTTGCGCGTAGAAAAGCCGCGCCGTCCGGGTCAACTCAGCGACTGTTTCGGAGCGGGCACCGGGTGCGGCTGGTGCCGCAGCTATCTCAAACGTCTGTTTGAAGAGTCCGCCGGCGGCGCGTCGGAGCAGGCGGAGCCCAGCCCGGAAGAATACGCCCGCCAACGAGAAGCATACCGAAAGCGAAAGGCTGAAAGCTGAAACGCCGCCAAGCTCGTCGTTTTTCAGCGCAGGGAGCGCCTTCTTCCGCCAACCCTCTTCTGGTAGAAATCCGGCGAGGCGGCTATACTGGGGACCAAAGGCGAGTTTGGCGCTCCGTTCGGCGGCGCGAAGCGGCTCTTCCAGTCCCCTGCACCGAGAAACGCACATGGCACGTAAAATCATTAACCGCAAAGAATTGCGGCGAGAAGGCGAAGCCGCCGAAAAGGCGGGCGCCGCGACCAAGACGGGGGAAGTTAAAAAGCCCGTCAAACGAAAGAGCCGTGCCAAAACCGCCAAGGAAGTCCGCCTGAAGGCATTTTGGGGCGTCTTCAATCAGTCGCTCAAACAGGTCGCCCGCTTCGAATACAGCGAGCGCAAGCAGGCCGACAAAAAGGCCGCCGAACTGACCGCCTCGCATAAGACGCCGCACTTTGTGCAGCCGGTGAAAGAAGTCATTGCCGAGTAGCGCCGCGAGCCAGGAGCGAGAGTAGCCTTGCGGCGATGCTCTCGGCCTCGATTTGCCCGTCGGGTCATTGGGCGGCGGCCGTTGCCACAACAGCCGAAAAAAATGACAGCGGTTATGTTCCGAACGTTCTGTTTCTCCAGACCGACTCTCGCGTGGCCTGTGGCCCAGCGGACGCGTTCTACCGTCCGGCGGCGCCCAGCGGCGAGTCGTCCGACGGCCGCGGAACTCTCCCTGGCGTGCATCCTGATCGTTGCGACGGGATGCGGAAAGGCGCCGCCGCCAGCGCCTGCTCCCCTGCCGGCGGCATCTCGCGCGGCAGCGCCGGCTCCTCGGACGGACGTGGCGTCGCTGCTCCTGGTCGATGCGACGGATTTGCCCACGGTGGATCGCACGACGCCGCCGTTGGACGACGGGCGCGTGACCGTTTCTTTGCCCGAAGACTGGACCTGGGCGCCGCGCAGCAAAGACTATTTAGTTCGAGCGCAAATGTCGCGCGACGCGCGGTATCCGAACGTCACCGTGTATGCCGAAGCGGCCCCGGAGATGGAAGACGCGTCTAGCGAAAACGCGAAGAAACTTGCGGAAACATTTCGGGCAACTTTAGACAAAGAGTTGGCGCCTCGAGGTCTCAAGCTGGAGGAGCCCGTACATGCCATTCAGATCGGCGGCTTCTTCGGCGTTGAGTACGTCCGCCTGGCCAAGATCGGCGCGGACTCCGTGGAACGCTTGTTTCTGGTTACGGTGAAAAACAGCCGCAAATACACGCTGGAATTGCGCACCCTGCAAGGCTCGCTGCCCCGGTTCAGGCCGTTCGGGCGGGCGATTGCGGCCAGCATGGAATTCAATCCCGACGAACAAGCCGTCGGTGCGGCGAGCGCCCCCTGACGCAGAGGCGCCCCTCCTCTGTCGCCGTTTGTCCGCGGCCAGCAGGCTCGACTCGCAGGGCGGCGGCGGCTGGTTTGCTTGACTCGCGACGCGCGAGGATCGAGAATCGTATCAACTCGTCACCAGCGCAATCCTGCGGATATTTATGATGGAATTCAAAGAAGGTCAGACAGTCGGCATCGATCTCGGAACCACTTACTCGGCGATCGCGCATCTCGATGCAGACGGCAATCCGGTCGCTCTGCCGAACGAAGAGGAAGAAATTGAAACGCCCAGCCTGATCCTGCTGGCCGAGACAGGGCACGTGGTCGTCGGGCCAAGCCGGATGCGGGCCGCGATGGAAGATCCTGAGCACGTGGTCGAGCGCGTCAAGCGGCACATGGGCAACGTGGAATACAAGCGGACGTTCGACGGTCGCGAGATCACGCCCGAGTTCCTCTCCGCGCTGATTCTGAAAAAGCTGCGTCAGGACGCGGAAAAGCGGATCGGCAAGATCGGCAACGCCGTGATCACGGTGCCGTATTACTTCAATGATTCTCGGCGCAAGGCGACGCAGGACGCAGGCCGCATTTCGGGCCTGAACGTGATCGACATCATCAACGAGCCGACGGCGGCTACCTTGACATACGCCTGGCAGCGCGGCGAGTTGGGGGCCGTTGCCGGAAAGAGCGAAAAACCGAAGATGGCGCTGGTTTACGATCTGGGCGGCGGCACCTTCGACGTCACCGTGGTCAAATATACGCCCACGCACTTTCAGGTGCTGGCCACCGATGGCGACGTGTACCTGGGGGGCGTCGACTGGAACGACCGTCTGTTGAACTTCGTGGCCGACGAATTCAAAGCCAAGCACGGCGCCGACCCGCGTGACTCGGCCAGCACCACCCAAGTTCTGCGCAACGACTGCGACCTGGCCAAAATTGCCCTGTCGGAAGGCGCGCAGACCTCGATCGTCTGCCGGCACGAGGGCAAGAGCAGTTCGATCACGATCACGCGCGACCAGTTCGAACAGATTACGTCCGACCTGTTGCAGCGGACCATCGACACGACCGAACTGGTGATCGAGCAGGCCAAGATAGCGCCGGAACAACTCGATGCGATCGTGCTGGTCGGAGGCTCGACGCTGATGCCTCGCGTGCCGCTGTTGCTGGAACAGGTCACCGGCAAAAAGCCGTACCAGGGCCTGTCGCCGCACACCGCAGTGGCCCAGGGAGCGGCGATTCACGCGGCTATTCTCGAAGCCAAGCACCGCGGTTCCGGCAGCGACCTGGCGGAGAAGGTTCGCAAGCACCTCGAGCAGGTCAAGCAGGACGACGTCAATTCGCACAGCCTGGGCGTGATCATCCGCAACCCGAAAACCGGCAAACCCAACAACCACGTAATGATTCCGCGCAACACGCGGCTGCCCGTTGAAGTGAAACAAGTCTTCAACACGATCGAAGCCGGGCAGACCCGGGCCACGGTGCGCGTGCTGGAAGGAGACGCCCCCGACCCCGATGCCTGCTCGCTGATCGGCAATTGCAGCATTACCGAACTGCCGGCGAACTTGCCCAAGGGGGCGCCGGTGGAAGTTATCTATCGATATGACAGCGACGGCCGCGTACGCGTGCGGGCTCGCGACAAGACCGGCGGTCGAGAGGCGGCGATCGAGATCCAACGCCGCGGCGGCCTGGACGAACAGCAGATCGACGGCTATACGGCTCTGGCCAGCGAGTATCTGGTCGAGTAAGCTGCAGCGATTGCAAGCCGGGCTTTTCGCTCGACGGTTATTCATTCGATGAAGAGCGCGGCCGGCTCGCTCGATGTGCTACTTGACTCACTGATCCGCCGTTCCGCCGCACCGCACCTTCGCTCCGCTCGCCATGGCCAAGGAACTCGACGTCTACCGCGACTGGCTCGGGATTACCGAAACCGCTCGCCCGCTCAATCACTATCAGTTGCTCCGGTTGGATCTGTTCGAGGACGATCCCGCCAAGATCCGCGGGAATTACCGCAAAATGAACGCCCACGTGCGGAAGTACGCCGCGGGCGAGTACGGCGCCCAGTCGCAGGAATTGCTCAATGAGCTGGCCAAGGCCATGCTCTGCCTGACCGACAACCTGCGCAAGGCCGAGTACGACGCCTCGCTCGGCCGGCGCGCGGCGGGCGGCGGGCCCAAAGGCGGCCAGGCGGCGAAGTCGTTCGAAGAGCT
>DASZUP010000961.1:0-4546 GCA_035547635.1 Pirellulales bacterium | reverse complement strand
CGCGGCGCGGTCCGCCGCGCCACGGTTCCTCTACCGGAGAGAAGCTCGTCAGGTCTCCCGCCAGAACTCGTCGGAATAAGATCGCTCCATGGTGCGGCCGTACTCATTCAACGAACGCCGCTGGCCGACTGAGTGCCACGGATTGACGCCCTTGAGTTCGGGCATGATTTCCACCAACTGGTCGACCAGCGTCTGAGCCAGACGCTCGATCGAAGTATTCTCGGCTTTTTCCATGATGGCCGCCACGGTCTTCATCACGCGCACCATTCGTGCGCGCTCCAAGACGGGGGGCGACAACGGTCCCGCGCTATCCACCAACAGGTCTGCGATGGGCACCTCCAGCGCCTTTTGCCACTCATAGATTCGGCTCAAGGGCAAATCGCTGGTTTCTTCTTCTTCCCGCCGCAATTCTCGAACCTCGGTTCGCAACAATTGCGAGACGCGTCGCAGCGAGACTCCCTGCTCGCGACGCACTTCTTTGATTCGGTGCCATCGACGCTCGGCGCTACGCACGTTGGCCGCCGCGGGTCCTACCGCCTGGAAACCTTCCGTGCCCAGTTCCGAAATGCTCATGCTCTTTTGCTCCTCGTTCCCGCGTTTCATGTTTGTTTCATATAGACCGGCCTGCGTGCACCAGCCGTGATTTCCTGTTTCAGATCCAACGCATGCCGACGACGGCGCGCAACGCCAGAACGCGTGACTGAAACAATTCAGAGTCGAAGCTGAGCCTGGAACCGTCGCTAAGGCGCAACAGAAATGCGCCAGAATCCGCCGTGCGGCGCAAAGCTCGGCAAAAAGAGAGAAGTTACTCCGCCAGGTAAGGCCGACGCTGATCTTCGCCGTGAACGCGAAAAAATATCAATTCGCGCTTTCCGGCGACGTTGCTTGCCCGCAGACGTCGACGGCCTCGTTTTTGGCTGACCCGCTGGTGCGTTTGAAGAAGGAACATGGTTCCCGGCCACGTTCCTCGCTCCCCGCAATAATAAGGGGTGGCATGCCCGCAGGCAAGTGGCAGGATTGTTCGAATTAGGAAAACCGGAAGCTTTGTCCGTCCCAGCAATGCCCCTGTCACGGATCCGCACGGCGTTCCGCCGCCGGCAGCGAGGCAGGCCTATTCGCCCATGGCGAAGGCCTTGAGCCGCGACAGGTAGTTCGGCCGCTTGGCCGAAGAAGGACTGGCGCCGTGAGCCGCCGCCGACAACACGCTGGCCCAGGCCGAACGCGGCGGAACCGCCGCAGCCGCGGCGGAAAGCGCAGATTGCGGGCGGAATTCCAACTCGGCGACCCGTTTGCCGCGGGACAGCACATAGCCCAGCCAATCTTCGTCGTCGGCATCGCGTCGCCAGGCGTCCAGCAACGTGCGACGGACCAACTGCCAGCCGTAATCGTTCGCGGCGTTGCCGGGCAATTCGGGAATGGCGCCCAGGTGGACATCCGCCGCGCAACGAGCGAGCACGGCGTCTCGCCCGCCGATCGCGCTCCACAACTGAGGCAAACATCCCAAGCCGAGCCGGTTGTGCTCCGCACGGAACAGAATCGCCTCGCCCGAGCTGTGCGACAGGCCGCTGCGCATCGCGGCCGCGGCTCCCCATCGCGCCGGGTGTACGATGGCATGCACTTGGGGATACGGCTCCACAACCTCATGAATGACTTCCGGCGTTGCGTCGCTCGAGCCGTCGTCGATCACGACCAGTTCGAACCGGGGAGTCAGCTCAGGCAGCACCTCGAGCAGATGGGAAACCAGCGAGCCAATGCCCGCCTGTTCATTGTGGACCGGTACGAAAACGCTGAGCGAAGCTTTCAACGCCGAAGTTCCTTTGCGACAGATAACAAAACCGGGCCGCAGCCGCGTTTGCGCCCCCATGCGCGCATCGCCGGGCGGCCGTACCTAACCAATCGGAAGGCTCGTCCAGCGGCTGCAACCTCCGCCTGCGATAATGCTTGGCACGACGTGTAATGGAACCGCGGCTTATGCGGCGCCGCGCGAAGGTTGCAGCTATAACGCGCAACCGCCGCCGCCGCCGCGCAGCGCCGGGACGCATCGCGCGCCGACCGGACGCGGAACTGGCGACCGCCGGTGCGTTGGAGTATGCTGGGCTTGCCGATCAGTCCGGTTCTATCGCGCTTGCGTCGCAGCAAACGCTCCTGCCGAGGAAGCCCGCTCAGGTGTCGAAACAGCCCGCTAACGTTCCCGATTTCTCCAAAGGCGACGGACTGATTCCGGCCATCGCCCAGGACGCCGAGACGGGCGAGGTGCTGATGCTCGGCTTCATGAACGCTGAGAGTTACGCGGAGACGCTGGCGCGCGGCCAGGCGGTGTACTTCAGCCGCAGCCGCAACCGGCTCTGGCACAAAGGCGAAGAAAGCGGCCACGTCCAAGACGTCGAGGCCGTACTGGTCGATTGCGATGGCGACACGATCCTGCTCAAAGTCCGGCAGCGCGGCGGAGCCGCGTGCCACCAAGGCTATCGCAGTTGTTTCTTCCGTCAGGTTACCCCGGAAGGATTGAAGACGATCGCCCAGCCGGTGTTCGATCCGGATCAGGTTTACAAGACAACTCCCTAACGACGACAACCGCCACAGCAATCAGGAGCGGCATGATGGCCACCGACAACCTCGGCGTGAGACGATTACTGGCAAGCGGCGCCGCGGCGCTGCTCGGACTGTTGGGGACGGCCGTCGGACCGCTCGCAGCCGCCGAACCGGAAGCGAAGGCCCCGCTCGTTTTCGCAGACGACTTTGAACAGGGCGCCGATCATTGGCAACCGACCGATCCGAAAGCGTGGAAGATCGGCGAAGGCGCACAGGGCAACCGCTTTTATAGCCAGTTCCAACAAAGCAAGTACAAGCCGCCGCACCGCAGCCCGTTCAACTTCAGCCTGGTCAAGGACGCGGTCGTCGGCGACTTCGTGCTGGAAACGCGCGTCCGGAGCACTGTCAAGGATTACCCTCATCGCGACGTCTGCCTGGTCTTCGGTTACCAGGATCCGGGACATTTTTATTATGTCCATCTGGGCAAAAGGACCGACGACCACGCCAACCAGATTTTCATTGTCAACGATGCTCCGCGGACCAAAATCTCGACGAAAACCACTCCCGGCACCGATTGGGATGACGAGTGGCACGCGGTCAAGATCGTGCGCCGGACGGCCGACGGCGACATCGAGATTTATTACGACGACATGGTAAATCCCATCATGACCGCCCAGGACAAGTCGTTCGTCTGGGGTCAGGTGGGATTGGGCTCCTTCGACGACACGGGAGATTGGGACGACGTCAAACTGTACGGACGCCGAGAGTCCAGGCAGAAAAAGGAATAAGTCGGGCGCCCGGGCCGACCCGACAATCGGAAAAGTCGGTAAATTCCTTGCAATTGCAGCCCCCCTGCTGCCGATATGCACTTACGAATCGGTGCGCCGGCGGGCAGGTTCGTCGCCGATCATGCCGCCAGGCCGACGGCCCGAAATTTCGTACCAATTCAAACGACGTTTGTCTCAAGGAAGGGATATAACCGTCATGCAAGTCAAGATTTACGTCCCGCGCACTATCGAAGTGCCCAGCGAGTACCTGGCAGCTTTGGCTCAGCGAGCACAAACCGCTTTGGGAGAAACCGCTCGAGACGTTTCCGCCACTCGCGGTCACATTGTGCGGCAGGCGGTTCGCGACGGCCTGCTGCGAGAATTGGACCACCTGCTAGGAGAAGACGGCACGGTCGACGTATTCTGCGACCCCAGCTCTGAAATCCCGTTGGAGATCGAGAACCGCACGGTTCGGCTGAGCGAACTGGTCGAGGCGCTGCAAAGCAAGCGGAGTTGGGGAGTCTCCAAAGGCGAGACGGACGAAGCAGAAGAGTTTCGGGCCAAGGTGCTGCCCCGCCGCAAGGCCGCCTGACGAAGCGTAGCGGGAAGTGACGGTCCTATAGCTTTAGTGATGGTTTTGCCGGCTGCACGGGGTGCAGGGCATTTCGCGGAGTGAAGGCCGCGGAGCGCCGAAAAGAGTCGTGTGCGTTGTGCTGCCGGAAGCGGCTTTGAGGAGAGCCCCCGGTAGGCGACGCAGCATGATTTCTCACTCGGAGAGGCCAGGCGTATGAACCCCAGGGGCGTGCTCAAGCTGCATGTTGAGCCGGACGAATCGCCTGCCGTCAAGACGGCAAGCTGCCCGCTGTGTCAGGCGGATTTCGAAGCTGCGACCGACGCCGACAGGCTTTCGTGTCCGGAGTGCGGCTTGGCCTTCGCTCTCAGCGATCCGCAGCCCGAGTCAGACGTTGACGCCGAGGAAGGCCTTCAGGGGCATGCGGAACCGGAGGCGCCCGCCGATCCTTTCGATCGCTGGCTGCAAGGCGCCCCGATCCAGCCTCGCCAGATCACCGATGGCGAATGGCTGCGGAATTGCGCCCGGCGGCATTGGCTGGCGAGCGGCGTCGGCGCCGCGGCCGCCGTCGGCCTCGTGGCGGCGGCGCTGGTCTCGACCTCCGCCTGGCTGCAAACGACCAGGCAGCTCGCGCAGGCGCTTCTTGCCCGAGAAAAGGCGGAGAAGCTGCAGCAAG
>DASZUP010000960.1:0-9559 GCA_035547635.1 Pirellulales bacterium | reverse complement strand
GCTCGACAGCCTGAGGGGCGGGCGAAGCCGCCTGCTGCTGTTGAGCCGTAGGGGTTGGCTGTAGGGCAGCCTGGCTGTCCGAGGCCGCCGCTGCTGGCGGATGCTCGGAGAGCTTGAAATCCGGGGTCGTGCGGCAGGCCGCTCCGAACGAAAGCAGCGCAAGCGCCAGCCCGACCGTCGCCGGCCGGCAGATGCAATGCATGCTTCCGCAGGAGTTTCGGGAACTGACCATGAACCTAAGCAATACGACGGCCTCAGTGCTTCGACCTTACGTGTCGTATCGGTTATGGCGCTACTGCGCTTCACGGGAATCTGCAGGCCTATGACAGAAACGTGAGATTTCAGGAATTTAGCGATTTTAACCAGCTCCGCCGGTCTCAATCGCAACCCGTGCCGCCTTGCCTTAAGTCAGCACCATGCGTACATTTAGCTCAAGCGCGCGGGCAACAAAGGCTTTCCGGGGCCTGAAGTGCTTGCGTTGTCCGCGTTGCGAACCATGTTTCATTGTTTCTGTCTTCTGCGTCTCGACTTGTGCCCATTTTCCTGCGCGCCGTGCGACCTCCGGGAAGCGGAGCCGAGCGTCGTTCCTCATCTGCGTCTGTTATGAAAAGCCGTCTTGTGATCAGCCTTGCGGTGCTCGCCCTGGCGGCGGCTGGGGGCGCCTATTGGTTCGCTCCCGAGTGGTTCGCCCGTTGGCGAGTCCAGCCCGCTCCCGCGGAAGGCGCAGCTCCCACAGTCATCGAAGCTCCGCCCGCAACGCGCGAGCCGACGTACGTCGACGTATTGCCCGAAGTCATGCGGTTGACAGATATCCGTACGGCGGCGGCAACGCTTCCGACGCGACCTCGCGAGTTGAAAATCAGCGGACAACTGAGCTTGGATCCCAACCGGCTGGTACACGTACACGCCCGATTTCCCGGCCAGGTCGCCGAATTGGCGACCGTCGAAGAAAAGAACGCCATGTCCGGGGGGCTGCTCAAGACTCGCCGCGTACTCAGCTTCATGGATCATGTTTCTAAAGGACAACGGCTGGGCGTCTTGTGGAGCAAAGAACTGGGCGAAAAGAAGAGCGAGCTGGTGGCCTCGCTGACGCGGTTGCGGACCGACCAGATGAATCTGCAGCGCCTCGACGCCCTGTTCACCAAAGGCGCCACCAGCGAAAAGGCGCTGCGCGAAGCTGAATACCAGGTGGAATCGGGCGAGAACAACGTCGAGAAGGCCAAGTGGACGCTGCGCAGTTGGTCGCTGACCGACGACGAGATCGCCGAAGTCGAGTCCGAAGCGGATCGGCTGCACAAGGAGCGAATAAAGGACAAAGAACGGGCGACCCACAGCCTGGGCAAAGTCGAGTTGGAGACCAATTGGGCTCGCGTGGACATTGTGGCGCCGATCGACGGCACGATTGTGGAGAAGAACGTCGTCGCCGGCAACATCGTGAGCACCGACGACGATCTGTTCAAGATCGCCGATTTAAGCACGCTGATTGCCTGGGGCCAGGTCTATGAAGAGGATCTTCCCGAGCTGCAAAGCCAGGAATTGCCGATTCCCTGGCAATTGCGCGTAAGTTCCAACGCCGAAGCGACCCCGATCTCGAGTATCATCGACCGCATCGGCGAGACGATCGATCCGAACACGCACATGGCTTTGATCGGCGGACCAGTAGAGAACAAGAAGGGACACTTGTTTGCCGGACAGTTCATCACGGCGACGATCGCCATGCCGCCCGAGCCGGACGTAGTGGAAGTTCCGACGCGGGCTCTGGTCGAGGAAGGCAATCAGAGCGTCGTGCTGGTGCAACAGGACCCGAAACAGGACCGATTCTACCGGCGCCGCGTGGCGGTCGTTCGTCGATTTGCCGACGTGGTGTACGTGCGCAGCAAGCTGACGCCTGAGCAACGCCGTCTGGGAATGAAAGAGCTGCACGAAGGGGAACTTGTCGTATCCGCCGGCGCCTTGGAGCTGAAGGCGGCGATGGGCGCCCAGGAGTTGGAGCCGACCGCTCCCGAAGCTTCGCAGGAATAAAACGACGGCGCATCGCGGCACAGCCCGACGGGCGAACCGGCTGGCCGCGCAGGGATAAACTCGGCGGGCTCGCGACGATTCGCCTTAACGTAACGCCCCCCCCTTAACTTTCAGCCGCAAAGCAACGGCAATGATTCCCAAACTGATCCAATGGTCGGTGCACAATCCGCTGATCGTGATCCTGCTGACGGCGGCGCTCGGCGCGGTCGGCAGCTACGCCTTCTACGAAGTGAACGTAGAGGCTTATCCCGATCCGGCGCCCGCGATTGTGGAGGTCATTGCCCAGTACCCGGGCCACTCGGCCGAAGAGACAGAGCGTCTCGTCACCATTCCGCTGGAGGTGGCGCTGGCTGGGATGCCCGGCTTGAAGTACACGCGCAGCAAGTCGCTGTTCGGCCTTTCGTATTTGAACAACCAGTTCGAATACGGAATTGATTTTCTGACGGCGCGGCAAGAGGTGATCAACCGGCTGAGCATGGCCGATTTGCCGGCTGACGTGCAGCCGCAAATCTCTCCGCGCTCTCCGATCGGCGAGATCATGCGCTACGCGGTGAGCTGTCCGAAGGACGCCTTCGGCCAGAATTTGTATTCGCTTAACACCTTGCGGGCGCTGCAAACCTGGACGTTGGAACGCGAGTTTCGCCGCATTCCGGGGATAGCCGACGTGGTCAGTTTCGGCGGCACGATCAAACGCTACGAGGTCCATCCCGATCCCGACCGGCTGAAACGTTACGGCATTACGCTGGAAAAGCTGCAACAGGCTATCGCCGACAGCAACGCGAACGTCAGCGGCGACTACATGGTGCAAGGCGAACTGGCGGCCGTGGTGCGAGGGCTGGGACTGATCGGCCGCGGCCACGACCCGATGCAAAAAGTCTTGAGCTTGAATGATCCCGGCGAGGCCGCCGAGGTCATCCGCATCGAGGAGCAGCGCAGGCTGCACCAGATTCGGCAGATTGTGATCTCGACGACCAACAACGTGCCGGTTCGCGTCGGCGACGTGGTCGAAGGCGGGCCGATCGCCGTGACGGAGATGGCAGGCGCCGACGGAGTGGTGGTCGGCAACCACACGCGATTGGGGAAAATGTCGTTCAGTCGCCCGCTCAAGGACGGCCACGGCGAGGTCGCGCTCGATCCCGAGGGGCAGCGCATCTGGGTCGACGAGGAGGAGGCCATTCAAGGCCTGGTCCTGCTGCGCAAGGGCGCCGAGTCGCTGCCGGCGCTGACGCTGGTCAAGGCCAAGATTGAAGAGTTGAACGGCACGCGCGGCCTGCTGCCGCCGGGCGTGAGGATCGAACCCTTTTATGACCGCACCGATCTGATCAATACCACGACGGAGACCGTTCACGAGAACCTGATCGTCGGCATCTCGTTGGTGACGGTGATCCTGCTGATGTTTCTCAGCAACGTCCGCAGCGCGATCATTATCGCCATCAACTTGCCGCTGGCGTTGGTGTTCGCATTCTTCGTATTGTTCGTCCGCGACAAGTCGGCGAACCTGCTCTCGATCGGCGCCGTCGACTTCGGCATTATCATTGATTCCACCGTGATCATGGTGGAGAACATTTACCGTATTCTCAGCACCGGCAAATATTCCGAACTGCCGATTCAGGACCGCATCGTCCGCGCCGCGCGCGAGGTGGAACGCAGCTTGCTGTTTTCGACCCTGATTATGGTCTGCGCTCTGTTGCCGCTATTCACCATGAAAGGCCCTGAAGGGCAGTTGTTCCGCCCGATGGCGGAAACGTACGCTTTCGCCCTGGGCGGCGCCTTGCTGCTGGCGCTGACCATCGCGCCCGTGCTGTGCTTGCTGTTGTTCAAGAACCTGCGACCGAGCCGCGATAATTTTCTGGTCCGATTTCTCAAGACCGGGTACTTGCGAAACCTGGAGCGTTGCCTCAAGCACCGCTGGGCCGCAATGGGCATCTTTGCAGGCTTGATCCTCGCCACGGCCGCCTTGCTGCCGTACTTGGGACGCGAGTTCATGCCTCCCTTGGAGGAAGGCCACATCTGGATCCGAGGCATCTTCCCGGTCAGCATTTCGCTGGAACAGAACGCCGAGAAATCCCGCATTGCCCGGGCCGTAATCCGGAAATATCCGGAAGTGGAAACGGTCGTCTGCCAGCTGGGACGTCCCGACGCCGGCACCGATCCCACCGGATTCTACAATGCGGAAATCTTCGTGCCGCTCAAACCTCAGGAAGATTGGCCCGAGACCAAAGAGCGCGAGGGGTGGGACCGCTTGTTCGGCGCCACGCGGCCGCGCACGAAGCCGGAACTGGTCGACGAGATCAGCAGCGAGCTGGAAACGCTCTTGCCGGGCGTCAACTGGAACTTTTCGCAGGTGATTCGCGATAACGTCCTCGAGGTGCTCTCGGGCGTGCAAGGGGAAAACTCCGTCAAGATCATTGGACCCGATCTGGACAAGCTGGAAGAACTTGGTAATCAGACTGTGGCGGCCTTGCGAGGAATCGATGGGGTCAAAGACGTCGGTTTGTACCGCATTCTAGGTCAGTGCAACTTGACGCTGCCGATCGACCGGCGGAAGTGTTCGCTGTGGAACATCAGCGTGGCCGACGTGCACAACGTGATCGAAACGGCGATCGGCGGCAAGACGGTATCGCAAATGATCGAAGGCGAGAAATCCTTCGATATTACCGTCCGCTGGCCGCAGCGGTTGCGGGCCGATGAATCGAACATTCTCGACATTCCCGTGGACGTGACCGAACACCGCGTCACGCAGAGCACGGCGGCCGGCATGGGCGCGACCCCCTTCTCCAGCGCCACGGAAGGGATCGCCGCGACCGGCTTTTCGCGGTCGATGCCCGCCCTGACGGGCAGCAAGTTTGGCGCTACGGCGTCGGTGGTCAGCAATGCTCCGCGCGAGCGGCTGCGAGACCTGGTCACGCCGCTGGGCGATGAGCAAAGCGATGAGCTCGATCCGCACGGAGATTTTATTCGCGCCGGCGCGTCGCTGATTTCTCGCGAGATGGGCAGCCGATTGATCGCCGTCAAGTTCGGCGTCCGCAATCGCGACCTGGCCGGCGCCGTGGCGGAAGCGCAGCAGCGTGTCGCGCCTTTGATTCCTCAGGGATACCGCGTCGAATGGAGCGGCGAGTTCCAGCAGATGCAGGAAGGCGAGCGGCGATTGATGATGATTATTCCGTTGTCGCTCGTGTTGGTCTTCATCCTGCTGTATCTCGCTTTCCATTCCCTGCTGGATGCCATGGCCGTGTTGTTCAACGTCGTCGCGCTGAGCCTGGGCGGCCTGTGGGCCTTGTTCCTGACGGGCACCAATTTCAGCATCTCGGCCGCGGTCGGGTTCACCTCGATTTTCGGCGTGGCGATCATGGACGGCCTGCTGCTGATCTCGTCGTTCAACCAACTGCGGGCGCAAGGGATGCCGTTGCGGGAAGCCATTTTGCAAGGCGCCGAGCGACGCGTGCGGCCGGTGATGATGACGGCGCTGACGGCCATTTTTGGCCTGCTGCCGGCCGCCGTCTCGACGAAGATCGGCGCCCAGTCCCAGAAGCCGCTGGCCATCGTGGTCGTCGGCAGCATGATCACTACGTTGCTGCTGACGCGTTATCTGATGCCCGTGCTTTATAGTTTTTACGGGCATCGCGAGCCGCCGGCCGAAGGCGGCAGCATGGCGCATTAAACCGCCGGCGGCGATTGGGCGAAAGGCGTAGCGGAAGCGTGTGAAGATTCCGGGAAGCATTGCTTGTATTACCCCGGCGCTAAAGTAGGTCAGGCTTTCCAGCCTGACGGACCCTGCACGACAGGCTGGAAAGCCTGACCTACGTGACAAACTTTCGTGCCGGCGTAATAGCGGAATCTGTGAAGATTTCGTAGTGGACGTCGTTGGCGTCCTCAGCCGTGTTGCCGTTTTGGGAGCCGTGCGTCGCGCCCGGAACACTCACGAGTTCCGCTACCGGGCTGCGTCGCTCCACCCGAGGTCGGCGCATTAGCGAGCCAGCCGCGCTTTGATCACGGGCCAGGCCACGGGCGGGCGACCGTCTCGTGAACAGGCGATGGTCGTATGATCGGCCGGCACAACGACAAAGTCATCCACGCCTTCCAATCGTGCGCTGTCGATTGCGACCAGACCGTCATGGCTGCACGGATGCTCGCGAAGCGCGAAGGCCCATTGAGTGAAGCTGTCGCGCACGGCCTCGTCCGCTGCGGTGTCGAAATCGGGAACGCAGCAACCGACAAGACGCACGCCCCTTGCGGCATAGCGCCAGCCGCAACTTCGGTTGCCCGCCACAATGGTGTAGCAAACGCCTTCTCGGCGCGGACGCGCGTTCAACTCGGTAAGGAACGCTGAGTTCGCCTGCAAATCGTACCCCGCCTCGCCGATGCCGTCGATGAACGGCCAACTCCAATGCCAGCGTGGATGGTTCTGCCAAAGCAGGTAATGCTCGGCGATCTCCGAGCAGCACGTCCAGCGACTATAGGTTGAGCCGTGATTGGGGGGCGCCAATAGGATCAGGCGGTCGACGTTGCCGGCGTAGTCGGGCCCTTCTACATAACTGCGAGCGACCAGGGCGCCCATGCTGTGGGCGACAAGTTCGAGCCGCATGCCGGAGTGAGAGGCTTGTAACTCCGCCAATTCGCGGGCCAGCAGCTTGCCGCTCTCGGCGATCGACTGATCGTTGGGATACTCGAACCGCGCCGCCTGATGGCCTTGTTCTTCGAGCAACGCGGAAAGATCGTTGAAATATCCCGGGCCTGAGTCAAGCCCGTGGATCAGCACGACAAGCGGTCGGCGGGCGTTTAGCTTTGACGCAATCGAAAGCCCGTAACTCCGCTGGCATTCCTCGGGCGTGCAATCCACGGCCGACTGCTGCACCCATTGCATCGCGCGAACGGAAGCCGCGGAAAGCTTCTTTCCTTGCTCGCTCGTAAATGCGCAAACTTGATCGCACGCGCTCGCGGCGCAATCTTTCGTACATTGCCACGAAGCAGCGAGCCAACCTGTTTCGGCCCGCACGGGCTGCGCGGAAAGAATTACGAGGCACGCGATGAGCAGCATCCGGCGCATGGCTTTTCCTCCCTCGTCCGGCCTTTTCGACGTGTTTCTGTCAACATACCGCCCCCACGTGAATCCGTGCAAGAATCTGGGCGGGTCGCGGGGAGCCCGCCGGTCCTTCGCGCGCAAGCTGTCAAGTATTTCGCCGCAGCAAGTGAAATCTTTAGCAGGCTGGGAGCAGAGCGGCAGAATGCCTCGGTGAACGCCCCCCTGATCAGGGCGCCGCGACGCCGAGATGCTGCCGGAGACGGAGTTTCGGTTGCTCCCCATCTGCTATGCGGCCAGCAACGCCAAGCGAGGCAAATTTCCGTCGAGGCGCTGCATGACAGCCTGGCGGTTGTCAAACTGCCGCCGGTCAAGGTAAACCCATTGCAGCCAGTTCAGCCCGGACATCACGGTATTGGCCTGATCGAAAACGGGAATCAGCGTGCGTTCGGGTTCTGATAGCGCGCGAACGGACTCGTAAGCCGCCAGTCCTGTCGTCCACGCCTGGCGATCATCGCGCGCCAGACTGCCCAGCAGCCTGGCGATGTCCGCTGCCACGCTGTCGGGCTGCATGGCGCCGAAGTCAACCAGGCCGCTGACGTCGTCGCCGACAAACAGCACGTGGTCGTGCCAGACGTCGCGAATGCAAGGTTGCAGCGGCGTAGCAATCAATTCCGCTCGCGCCAGCGCGGGGCGCAAGCGTTCTAGAGCCGTAGGCGCCAACGCCAGCCACTGCCGGCCGCGGTGCGCAAGCTCCGGCCACTCTCCCGGCTCGACCGCTTCCGCCAAACGCTGCAATTGTGCGTGCGACCAGGCTCTTGCACGCTCGATTCGCTCGCCGATGCCCGGCGAGAGGCCGGGGCTGCGATCGGGCAAAGGAAACGAAGCAGCCGCCAGATGGAATTCCGCAAGCGTCCTAAGTGCGGCGCGCAACCTGGCCGAGTTAGGCGCCTGAAGGTAATCTGCCTGGCCGGGCATCCAGGGCGCCAGTTCCCAAAAATGCCCTGCTTCGCAGACATAACCGGCGTGCGTTCGCGTTTCCAACGGCAAAGGCAACCGCTCGAAGCCTTCCTGGCGGACATGCCACAAGACGGCCTGGATGAATTCCAATTGCTGACGGCTGGGACGCTCCTGCGGCCAGCGCCGCAGGCAAAGCAGTCCGCGGTCCGTTTGCAGCCGCCAGAACCGCGCGCCGCTGAAACCGCCGGCGCCGGCCAGGTAATCTGCGTGGTGCGGCTGGCAGTCGGGCGGATAGGCTTGGAGCACGCGATGGTAGGCGGTGTCAGCCATATTCACTCGGGTTTTGCCTCGCGCCAGGCACGTTGGCCATCAGGCCTGGGAAAACCGCCGCCCGAGGGCCAACCGGGCATGCACTGCGATGGATGGGCCTGAACCATTGACTGTCTGGTTAAACTTGAATGGAGAACCACTCCCGGGCCTGTCCTGGGGGCGTGTTCTCGTCCCAACTGCCGCTGATTGTACCGACTTGCCGTAAATCCGGCGCTCCCTTTTGTTTGCATCGCGGTACATGGTAGGATGGGTTAACTTTTAAGGGATTGTCTTTGACTGCCGAATGCACCGGATTTGATGGCGGTTGAAGCGGGCCAATCTCTCCCCACCAACTATTCGAGAACCATAAACATGAAGGCATTGCTTTCTCGTTCTTGGCACGCGGCTCGCGCGTTGGCGTGCGCGGGAGCTTTTTTGGGCGCTTTCGCCGCTACGGCCGCATGGGCCGAAGGGACCGCCGACGACTCGGGGTCGAAAGGCGAAGCCAAGCGGTCTTCCGGGGCCGAGGTGGCCGCCGATAGCGGCAGCTCGGGCGATTCCTCCAACTCGCAGAATTCGTCCTCTTCTTCGTCCTCGCATTCCAAGCATCCCGCTTACAGCGACGTCATCAAGGACTTCAAGACGATCGAAGGCGTCATCAAGCTGCACAAGAAGGACAACCGCGTCTACGCCGAGTTGACTTCCAGCCAGCTCAATCGCGATTTCATCGTGCTGATCTCGATCGCCAAGGGGATCGGCGAGGGCTCGCTTCTGGCAGGCATGACCTGGGGCTTCGGCGACGACTGGCTCTGGCAGTTCCGCAAGGTCGACGACAACATCCAGATCGTCCGTCGCAACGTTCGCTTCCGCGCCGCGCATGGCAGCCCCGAAGAGCACGCCGTCAAGCTGGCCTATACGGATAGCGTGCTGTTCAGCCTGCCGATCATGACCACCAGCTCGTCGGGCGGCATGGTGGTTGACCTGACCCAGGTCTTCATGAGCGACTTGCCGCAGATTTCCCACATGCTGCCCGGCTTTGCGTTCGCCGCCAACAAGTCGTCTTGGGCGGCCGTCAAAGGTTTCGAGAAAAACGTCGAACTGGAAGTTGCGGCCACCTACGCCTCGAGCGGCCGGATGGAGCTGGACACAGTGCCTGACAGCCGCGGCGCCACGATCAACGTTCACTATTCGCTCAGCCCGTTGCCGCAAACCGGCTACCATCCGCGGCTGGCTGACGACCGCGTCGGG
>DASZUP010000959.1:0-4873 GCA_035547635.1 Pirellulales bacterium | reverse complement strand
AGGTCGACATGTACAACGACAACGTCGACGGCTTCGATACCGACGCGCGCAATCTCCTGAAGGCGTTCGCGGTCGGAAAGGGTCCGGACGTCTTCCCGATGGCCCACGAATGGCTGGGCGAGTTCGCTTCCGACGGCTACGTCATGGACATGGAGCCGTTCATCAGCCAGTTCCCCGAGTACTTCTCGGATGTCGTCCCGGTGCTGTGGGATGCGACGAAGTACAAGGGCGACCGCTACGCGATCCCTCAGGACACTGAAATCCGCATGTTCTTCTACAACAAGGACATGCTGCGGAAGATCGGCAAGGACGAGGCCTTCATCAACGGGCTGCCGGCGATGGTCGATTCGGGCCAGTTCACGATGGACGACATGACGGCCCTCGCCAAGGAAGTCGTCGACAAGGGCGCCGCCAAGTACGGCATCGTGCACCGCCCGAACAGCGGCCCGGACTACCTGATGACCTTCTCTGCCTTCGGCGTGAAGTTCATCAACGATCAGGGCAAGCTGCTCCTCACCAAGAAGGAGATGAAGGACGCCCTGACCTGGTTCGCCAACAACGTCAAGGAAGGTGTCACACCCGCCAACCTGACGTCGATGACGTTCGACTCGATCCAGCAGTCGTTCAAGCAGGAGCAGACGTTCATCTATCATCACGGCGTTTGGACGACCGCCCAGTTCCAGCTTGGCGATGCCATGGGTGCGACGTGGCCGACGGACGAAGCCGGCTATTTCCACAAGATCGGCTGGCTCAATGCGCCGTCGGCGGTGAAGGGCGGCAAGCCAACCAACCTCTCCCATCCGATCGTCTACGCGGTCAATCCGAAGGGTGAGCACCCCGACATCGCCGCCATGCTGGTCGCCTACGCGACCCAGCCGTACTTCAACGTCCAGCACGCCGTTACCAGCGCGCACATGGCCATCACCAACGCCGAGACGGGCATGCCCCAGTACAAGGCGCAGTGGGCGCTGGCCGATGCCGTGCCGATGCTTCAGTACACCTCGTTCATCCCGAACCAACCGAAGTTCGGCTTCTACAACGGCATCCTGTTCCAGGCCCTGCAGGGCGTGGAGACGGGTCGCCTGACACCGGACTCGGCGATAGACTTTCTGAGCCAGGAGCTGAGCAATCAGCTTGGCGACGACGTAGTCATCGTCGATTCGGCCACGCAGTAAGGAACAGGCGCGGGGCTCCAGCGGCCTCGCGCCTCCTCCTCACAGGACTCGTCACTCATGTCCCGCGCTGCCATCAGCAAGCGCCGCGAACGTGCCAACATGGCCCTGTTCCTGGGGCCGGCGTGCATCATCCTGCTCGGTTTCTTTATCGCGCCGGCGGTCGTCGATGTCGGAATTGCGTTCACGGACATGGGGCAAAACATCCGCGTCACCACGGTGACGTTGGAAAACGTCCGCCGCATCTTCCTCAGCGACAGCCAGCTGCCCAAGGTCCTCAGCGTTACCACCCTTTACGTCGTCGGCACGCTGGCGCTGTTCAACGTCGGCTTCGCCCTCGTGATGGCCCTGACCACGACTTCGGTCTCGCAGCCGACGGGAGCGCTGTTCCGGGGCATCTGGCTGTTGCCGCGGTTCAGTCCGTCGGTGGTGTACGCGCTTCTGTGGGTCTGGGTGGTCGACGCCAGCGACTTCGGTCTGCTCAACCAGATGCTGCACGCCGTCGGACTCGCCCCGTTCGACATGCGCGACCAGGCGCCGATCGCGTTGATCATCATCGCGAACGGCTTCATCGGGACGGGTACGGGGATGATCATTCTCACCAGCTCGATCCGGGCCATCCCCGAGCACCTTTTCCACGCCGCGCGCGTTGATGGGGCCGGCGGTTTTGCCATCACCCGCTTCGTCGTCCTGCCGGCGCTGCGCTGGCCGCTCAGCTTCATCACGATCTTCCAGGCGCTCTCGCTGCTCACCAGCTTCGAGTACATCTGGCTGATCACCAACGGCGGTCCGTTCTACGACACGACCGTCTATGCGCTCATGGTCTACAAGCGCGCCTTCCAGAACGGCCAGTACGCCTATGGCGCCGCGCTGGCGCTCATCCTCATCGTCATCGGCATCGTCGTCACGCTGGTGTCGTGGCGGCTGCTTGACTTGCGTTCGCTGCTGCAGCGCCCGCGCATCGAGGTGCAATAATGAGCGCAACGACGGCTATCTCCGGGACGGCCAGTCCCCCCGTCGCTGCCGGAACGGACTGGGCAGGGCTTGCCCGCCGTTCCAAGGCGGCGCAGCGCCGCCGCTCGTTCCTGCTGCACGCCTCCCTGTTCGTCTGCTCGCTGCCGGTGATCGTGCCCTACGTGTGGCTGCTGACGCTCGCCTTCTCGCCACGCGGCGCGCCGGTCGGAACAACGATCCTGTGGCGGGCGCTCGTCGTCATACTGCCGGCGATTGTCGTGTGGCTGGTCATGGCGGCCAGTCCACGCGGCAACACGCGGGCGCTCGGCGGGCTTGTCGTTGTCGTGGCGCTGGCCTTGCTCGCCGTTCTCGTAGGCCCGCTGATCAGCCTGGAGAACTGGCAGTTCCTGTTCAACCCGGATGTCGTGGCGGAGATCAAGCGCGGCGTCGGCGACAACGACTATCCGTCGATCTGGCTGGCGGCGGGCAACTCGCTGCTGCTTGCCGGCGGCGAGATGGTCGTGGTGTGCACGGTCGCCACGCTGGCGGCGTACTACCTGTCGCGATTCGAGTTTTACGGGCGCGGCACCTTCCTCAAGGGGCTGATGGTCCTGCATGCCTTTCCGGTCTACACGCTGGTGATCCCGATCTTCCTGCTCATGTACTGGGTAGGGATGCTGGACACGATCGTCGGCGTCGTTCTCGTGATTGCGACCCTCGAGCTGCCTTTCGCCATCTACATCATGAAGGGCTTCTTCGACGCCGTGCCGTGGGAGATCGAAATGAGCGCCATGGCCGACGGCGCATCTCGCCGGCAGGCGTTCTGGCTGGTCGTGCTGCCGCAAGTGAAGGTCGGCATCGCGGCCATCGCCATCTTCGCCTTCCTGCGCGGCTGGGAGGAATACGTTTTCGTGGCGACGCTGCTGCTCAGCAAGACCAATTGGGTGATGAGCCTGTTCCTGTTCTTCTTCGCGCAGGACACCATGGGCCTCGATCATGGCCTCGTCTCGGCGATCGCCGTTTTCTATCTGCTGCCCAGCCTCATTCTCTACGCCTTCACGCAGCGGTACCTCACGCAAGTCTCGTTCAGCGGAATCAAGGGATAGGGATGGCGCGCATCGAGCTGGTGGGTCTTGAGAAGGCCTGGGGAAGCGTGACGGCGGTCGACGATGTCAACCTGGCCGTCGAAGATGGCGAGTTCGTCGCGTTGCTCGGGCCATCCGGCTGCGGCAAGACGACGACGTTGTTCATGCTCGCCGGCATCTACAAGCCGACGGCCGGCCGGCTGCTGTTCGACGGCCACGAGGTCAACGACGTTGAGGCCAAGGACCGCAACATCGGGATCGTTTTCCAGTCCTATGCCCTCTATCCGCACATGACGGTGCGCGACAACATCGCCTTTCCGCTGCGCTTCAAGTCGACCTCACAGGCGGAGCGCCAGCGACGGGTCGAGGAGGCAGCCGCTCTCGTGCGCGTGCAGGAGCTGCTCGATCGCCGGCCATCGCAGCTTTCCGGCGGCCAGCAGCAGCGCGTCGCGCTGGCTCGTGCGCTGGTCAAGCAGCCGCAGCTCCTGCTGCTCGACGAGCCGCTTTCCAATCTCGATGCCACGCTCCGCCTGACGATGCGCTCGGAGATCAAGCAGCTGCAGGCCAAGCTCGGCCTCACCACCATCCTGGTCACGCACGATCAGCTTGAGGCGACGACCATGGCCGATCGCATCGTGTGCATGAACAAGGGCCGCATCGAGCAGGTCGATGGGCCCGACGACCTCTATGCCAGGCCGAACAGTCTGTTCGTTGCCGGCTTCATCGGCGCTCCGCCGATCAACCTTCTGCCGGGCGTGGCCGGCCCTGCCGGCGTTAGCGTCGGCGAGGCGTCGCTGGCGCTGTCCGGCAAGGCAGCGGGCGCGGTCACGCTCGGTATCCGGCCGGAAAACATAACAGTCGGCGGGCCGCTGCCGGCGGAAGTCGTCCAGATCGAGCCCATGGGCCGCGAGGTCCTTTACCTGCTGCGAACGACGATGGGAGAGATCAAGGCGCTGGAAGCCGGCACGGTAGCCCGCTGGCATATCGGTGAACGGCCGGGGATCACTTTCCAGCCAGACGCGACGCTGCTGTTTGATGAAGCCGGCCGCCGTGTGGCCGGCGCCAACGTCGCGATCCGCAATCAGTAGCACATGCCATCACGAGAAAACTTAGCGCCGTC
This sequence comes from Pirellulales bacterium, assembly GCA_035547635.1. Classification (GTDB taxonomy): domain Bacteria; phylum Planctomycetota; class Planctomycetia; order Pirellulales; family JAICIG01; genus JAICIG01. The sequence goes on along the minus strand of DASZUP010000959.1, from coordinate 542 downwards.
GCGGAGCGGGCACGCTTCGCGGGCGCCGTCATAGAGCAGGGGGAATTTCGGAAATGTCGATCTCGTTTCGCGCCGCGGATAACGGCTTCACGCATGTCTGCGGCCATCGCGGATACAGCCTGTGCTTTCCGGAGAACACGATTACCGGCCTGGAGGGGGCGAGGAACGCCGGCGCCACCACCGTCGAGATCGATATCGTGCTGACCCGCGACGGTGAAGCCGTGCTGATGCACGACGAGACGCTGGATCGTACCACCAACGGCCATGGCTTCGTCGGCGATCTCGATTTGAAGAGCGTCCGCGAGCTGAACGCGGCCGTCGCTTTCGGCGGCCGGTTTGCGGGAACACGCGTGCCGACGTTCGCGGAAGTGATGCAATGGGCGAAGCAAAACAACATCGGCGTCGTGGTCGAGATGAAAGATCGCCATCGTGCCGATGGCTTGTGGCGGCGGATGGCGGAGGTGCTGAAGGAAACCGACAGCTTCGGACACGCGATCGCATTGTCGTTCAACCATGTCGATCTGGCGCGACTGAAGGAGCAC
>DASZUP010000958.1:0-20216 GCA_035547635.1 Pirellulales bacterium | reverse complement strand
GTCGTCTTCAGTTGTCTTCCGCAATCTCCTTCATGCTCGTCAGTCGCAAGCGGCCGAAAGGATTGTGCATCGGACTCCCCGCGGTCCGCTCGTCGGCGGACCTCGCCGTCACGCGAAAGTGCAGCGCGCCGCGGACGTCGGCCAGCAAGTGTCCGTCGCCAATCGGCTTTTCGCCGGCCGCGACGTAGCGAATCAGCTCGACCATCGTCTCGAGATCGCCATCCGAGCGACGCATGACAAGCTCGGGAAAGCCCAGTACGTGCATGCCTGTCGTCCACAACTCGCGCTCGCCGTTGATGATCGACGCGAAGGCAAAACTCAACGCATCGGAGCCGCCGTCATCGGCCATTGCAATCCAATGGCCGCCGCCGTGCGCCAAGCCGCAATTGTCGATGAAAACTCCCGCCCCGCCGGCGCGCACGATGGCCGCGCCCGCTTGCAGCATTGCCCGCGCCGCATCCAGCGACCCGCCCGGACCGCTCAAGCCGACGTTCACCGTATAACGGCCCACGATCGCCAACTCCTCCTCCGTTGCCGGACTCCGACATGATGACGCGAAGATCGCGGCAAACTGCTCGTCTGGCGGCAGGGGCGTGAACTCGATCTCCCCCCCGTCGGGCAGCACCAAACTCTCAGGATTTAACTGGAAGCCGGCCGGCATGCGCTCCAGCAGTTCGCGAGGATGCGACCAGTCGCCGGGAATGCGAAGCGTCGTGCGGACCGATACGTGGGGCGACGGCATGGAACTATCCTGCTGGTTGGGGAACATGGAAAGCCTATAGCGGAAACTGCGAAGTTTCCGGCCGACGATCCGTTGGCGCCGATACTCTCACGCCTTTTCGCTGCCTGTTATGCAACCTCATCGCACTCAAATCAAAATCGTTGCTCCGCCCGGCAGCGCCTGCTACCATAGGCGGGGGTGAATCTGCAGTATGTCGTCTGCGCTTTCCCGAGGAAAGGCGAGTCGCAGAAGGCGGGCGGAGCAGTGCTCAGCGGCGTTTCCGCCGCTTCGGTTATCTGAATTTTGGAAAAGAGGGCTCAGGACATGGACCTGCATCTCGCCTGTCCTTACTGCAATCAAACCGTCGCCGTCGGTTACGAGTTGGCCGGCCAGATGGCTCAATGTCCGTATTGCAGCGGCGAATTCAGCGTACCGGAAGAAGCCGTTCCGCAATCGCCCCGCATGCCGCCCGCGGCAATTCCCGGCCACGACGTTCTGGGAGCGCAATCGGGGACGCTGGCTTCCCCCCGCTCCCTTCCGCCTCCTCAACGATTGAATGCAACCAGCGGCGGGGGACGGTCTTGGCTGATTGCTGGCGCCCTGGCCTTGGGCGCGGCGTTCATTCCTCTCGCAGGATTTGGCCTGTATCTGATCTTCAAGGCGCCTGCTTCGGCGCCGGTCGCGCCGCAAGACGAAGCGATTGCGCAGGCCGAAATGGCGCCCGAGGCAACGCCGGCGTCAACGGATTCGCACACCGTGCTCACCGGCAGCATCGTCACTCCGGCTGCGCCGGCGCCGGTCGCCCCGACGGTCTCTTCGCAACCGCAGCCGATCGTCGCCGCAAGTCCTTCGCTCAGCGCGACGAACGAATCCGCGAATCCGAGTCCCAGCATTTCCACACCGCAGACAACGACCGGCGCCACGACGCCCAATGCGCCTGCCAACGCATCGCTTACGAGTACGTCCAATCCTCCGGCCGCGACGGCCTCAGCGCCGATGCCGACGGCGAGCGTTTCGCCGACGGGCGGCCCCGGCGCAACTAAACGGGTCGTGCAAACGGTCGAGCCGGCAGTGGTCAAGATCGAGGTGCCGGGGATCGGTCTGGGCAGCGGTTTCGTCATCGACGACCAGGGAACCATTGCCACCAACTACCACGTGATCGAAGGGGCGAAGACCGCGACGGCAACGTTCCTCAGCGACAAAAGCAAGTTCAACGTGGAAGGTTTCTTGGTGGTGTCGCCGGGCAAGGATTTGGCGATCTTGAAGATCCGGCCGATCGGCCGCGAACTGCAATCGTTGCCGTTGGCGGCAGCACGCCCCGAAAAGGGCGATGCGGTGCTGGCTTTCGGGGCGCCCAAGGGATTCGAAGGCTCCGTCAGCGACGGGATTATCAGTTCCGTCCGCTCCGGGTCCGACATTCGCGATCTGCTGATGGGCGGCTCCAAGCGGGACATTTACACCGACGTGCTCGGCTACGATCAGGATGCCATCTGGCTGCAAACTACTGCGCCTATTTCCGGCGGCAACAGCGGCGGCCCGCTCGTCAACCTGAAGGGTGAAGTCGTCGGGCTGAATACCTGGAACCGCACCGACGGCCAGAATCTCAATTTTGCGATTTCCGCCGAACACATTCGCCAGGTGATGCTCTCAGCACAAAGCGGATTGCGGCCATTGTCCGAACTGCCTAAGCCGCGCAAAGACGTCGGCGCCTTGGCCATGGGAGACGGGCACAAGACGCTGGAATACTGGAACAAGCTCGGCGACGTCAATCGCGCGATGTACGACAAGCTCAAGAAGTTCCCTCGGCCGCCGTTGCCGACCAACGCCAGGCGGAGCCGCAAGTTCTTCGTCAAGATGGTGAATTTTTACCGCCATTGGGCGGAAGTTTTGCCGGATAGCGCCGCCAGGCTCAAAGACCTCGACGTCAAAGACGTCGATCCCGAGCTGATCCTGCTGGTCACCGCCGATGCCATGATCATGGAGAGTATCGCGGACGAGTTGCGCAGTTGCGCACTGGCCGCCGAAGCCGGCCGCTTGACCATCTTCGACACGGAAAAGATCATGAAAAAGTCGTACGGCGGCGACGGGAAAACGATCGCCCAGGCCTTTGACATCTTGCGATTGAAGTTCAATTTGCAGTACAGCCTGACGTTTCCCAGCATCGCGGGCGACTCGCCTCGCACGAAACCGTCGGACAATAGCAGCGACTCTGCGGACGACGATGACGATGACTCCGCGCACGCAGCCGCGTCAAAGCCGGAAGATCCCGAGCAACGGGCGTCAAAAAGTCTGGCTCTGGCCAAGCAGATGCTGAAGAATCCGGTCTCGCGCGACGCGGGACGCGAAAAGCTCAAGAAAATCATCGAAGAGTACCCTGACACCAAGGCGGCCGCCGAAGCTAAGGACCTGCTGCGGGAGATGCCGGAGAAATAGGCGGCGGTTTGCCGGCGCCGCGCCCTTCCGGGCTTACGGCGGGCTGATTGAATCATTGCAAGGTTCGGTTTTCCAAGTCCGTCATCAACCGGTCCAACGACCATGCCTGTCGTCGTCACCTGCCCCGCATGCTGTCAGCCGTGTACGGTGGCCGACCAATGGATCGGCGCCTCGGTCGCCTGCCCTTGCTGCGGGTTTGCTTTGGATCAAACGATCGCCGAACTCTACGGCGAACCGGAGGCGGACGGCGGTTTGCACCGCCAGTTGAGCAATCCGGTCTGGCTGGTCGTAGCCGGCGGCGCCGCCGTGGCGCTGGCCTGCGTTATGCTCATGCTGGTCAGCAGCCTCTTCAATCGCATCGTCGAACCGGTGGCGCGCCGGCGCGATCCACCGGCCGTTCCGCAGCCGCGATTCCAGCCGGCCTCCCCTGCTCCGTCCGGCGGCGCCGCGCCGTCGATCGCGCCGATCGTACAAGCGAGCGCCGATGCCCGAACAGCGTCTTCAAGCAGCCCAAGAACGAGCCGCAATCATGCTTCCACGCGTGCGTCCGGCGTTTCTGCGGGCAGCCCGGCGCCAAGAATGAAGCGTTGGAAAGCGGCGCCGGGCGGACGCTTGGGCATGAAGCCCGAAGAACCGCCGCCGGTCATTCCGGCCGAATGGCAAACTGCGGTCGATCCGCCGTCCGTTCCCGTGACATTCGATCCGGAGCGCAAATACCACATTGCTTTTCCCGGCGAGGCAAACCAGACGACGCTGGTGCGACCGGACGTATGCAGTCCGTTTGCCGCCCTTCGCTCAGGCCGAGGCGTGAACCAGGACTGGGATCTGTGGGATCTGGTCGAGGTCCGGCGAATCTCGTCAATCAGGAACGTCATGATGGGCGACAGCGACTACGCCTTGAGCCCGGACGGCCGCTATCTGGCTTCCACGGAAACATTCAAAAAACTGATCTACATCTGGGATCTGCGGGGCAAGGAGTCGGTCGGCATCCTTGAGCTGGAGCAAGACTGTTCGTCGATCCACGGGATTTTCTTCGCCGGCAATGAGCAATTGTCTTGCATCGCCAACATGCGGGGAGATGCCAAGTGGTTCGTTTGGAAGATGCCAGACGGTCTGCCCGAAAGAACGGTGGAATTGCCAGACGGCGTCAGCCGCCACGCTTTTGCCCTCAGTCCCGGCGGCAAGTATCTGGCCGTGATCGCCAGCGGCACTCCTAAGGCGCTGCGCGTTTACGAGACGGCCACGGGCGAAGTCCGCGGCGAAACGTTTCTTCCTGACTCGCTGGGTTCCGGCACAAATTTCGACGCGTTGGCGTTCTCGCCCGACGGCGAAGAGTTGGCGGCGCTTGACGACGGATTTGCCGAAGCCCGCCTGGCATGCTGGAACATGGAATCAGGCGAGTTGGCCGCTTCGATCGACTTGCAGGATTCGCTGCGAGACCGGTTGGGAGGCAGCGTCGGCTTTTCAGGCCGCTCGCTGGAATGGTTTCCCAACCGCCAGCGGTGGCTGGTCTCCGGGCGAGTGATTGTCGATCGATCGGCGAAAGGCGCCGTCGTGCGGCTGCCCCAAGAGACCGGCATGGACTTCGCCGATCCGCGAGTCATTCTCGACGACCAGACGCTGCTGGTCGCCACGGGCGGTTTCAAACAGCGTGCGCTTAAGCCCTACAAGATCGAATCGGAGCATGTGGCGCGCGGCATCGACAATTTTGAACGGGGCGGGCGTCAGATCGATCAACCGCTTCCGCCGCTGACGCCGCCGGACTATTCGGAGGTCATCGAAGTCGGCGGCGTGGCGGCCCGTTGGCAGGTGAAGCCGGACCCGGCTCCGGCGCCGTCAGGCAAGTTGCTGGCCGGGCCTCTCGATCTGAAAGACGGTTTGGGCTCCATCTATTTCTCGCGTCGCGACGCCGGCAAGGCGCTGGTCGTCAATACGACGTCCGTGCCGTACGACTTTCGCCGCACGAGGAGCTTCGGCCGGCAGCAACAGTTGCATCGCCTTTGCCTGTACGACCTCCTCAAGGGCAAACACGTCAAAAGCACGCCGCTGACGTACGACGCCGAGTTCGTCGCTTTCAGTCCTGAGGGAAACCGAATCGCCGCGCGTCTGTCGGAAGGCCGAGACCGCATTGACGTCTTCGAGTTCCAAACGGAAAAACACCTGGTCGGCTGGCGCCCCTACCCGAAAGAAGACACAGACGAACATCGGATCCCCAGCAGTTTCGGCGCGAATCGCCAGCAAGTCACGGCGGCGGAATTCGTTGACGCGGATCATTTGCTGACCAAGAGCCTGGACCATCGTCTCGTGCTGTGGCGACTGCCGGAGTGCAAGGCCGTCTGGACCACGCAAGCGCATCACTTCAAGCTCACGCCGAATCACAAGTACATCGCCCTGGTCAACCACAGCACGGTCAAGCTGATTGAAACGCTGAGCGGCGAGCCCCAAGGCGAGATTGAAGCCCAAGGCGGCATTTCCGCCCTGGCCATCGACGCCTCAGGCAAACGGTTGGCGACGTACGCCTCGGTCTCTGCGAATTACCGCGTGCAGACCTGGAATCTGGAAGATGGCGTCCAGGTCGAGTCGTTTCTGCTCCCCAAGTCGGCGAGCGAGGTGCAATGGTGCGGCGCTGATCACTTGCTGCTGGACCATCGGTATCTGGTCAGCCTGCGGCGCGGAATGGTGATCTGGAAATATGAGGGCGCCGGCAGCGTTTCGGCCAACGGCACGCCTGACGGACGGTTCTGGTATACGGCGTTCCGGCCCGGCGTTCGTGCGCAGAGCTATTCGCTCAACGCTCTTGAGTTGCCCGACCCGATCGCTTCGTTACGGCTCAGCGCATTGGCTCCCCGGCGCGACCTGGCCGTCGGCCCCGGCACGAGCATCAGCCTGAAGGCCAGCCTGCCGCCGATTCCCGACCGCCCCACCTTCGTCGAAGACGTGCGGCAATCCGTGATTCGCAAGTTCGCCGCTCACCAGGTGACCGTCGTCGACGGACAACCAGTCACGCTGGAGCTGAGCTATACGTCTGGTCCTACGGGCAGAACGCTGTATGGCGGAAACCACATGTTCGGGTTCTTTGCCAAACCGCCGGAAAATGCAGAGCGGATCACCGAAATGAAAGTCGAGTGCCTCGCCAAGATTACGCGCGACGGCAAGACGCTCTGGGAACGAAAATCGATCGCCACTACCCCAACCGGAAACTATGATGTGAAAGAGGGCGAAAGCCTTGCGCCGCACGCGGAAAAGCGACTCTGGCAAAGCTCCGGCACGTTCTTTGAACACCTGGACCTGCCGGCCGAAGTGCTTGCCTCGGGGCTGGATGAAGGCTTCGGCGTTTCCAAGCTGACCCGCGGCGCCGCTGTGCCTGTCGAAGCCTCTCCGTCTCGTCCGGCCGGCCTCTGAGCGTAGAGCTGGTCGCGGCAAGTTTTCAGAACGAGGCGACCCGGCGGCCGCGAGCCCTGCTTCGCCGCGAGGCGAATGCCCAATCGCCGTTCGAGACCAGCAAAGCTATCGGCCGCCCTGCTTTTCCAATGTCGGATCGGGCTGCCAGAGATAGAGGAACGTCGGCAGCCGGCTGCGGTCGAATCCCGGCAGGCTCAAGGGAATCATCGCCTGCTGCAGCGGCACGTTCGGCGTAACGGCATAGGGCGTGCGAGCCGGGTCGTTGGGCCGGTGATAGAGCGCTACCTGCGTTCGCGGACAGCCGCTCATACGGCCGGCCAGCGCCAGGGCGTCATCCAGGTAGCCGATCGTGTCGACCAGGTTCCGCTGCTGAGCCTGCGAGGCCGTGAAGATCCGGCCGTCAAAGTCCTGCTCGTTCTGCAAGCGGCGGCTCGGCCGGCCCGCTTGCACCACTTGCTTGAAACGCGCGTGAAACTGATCGGTCATCTGCTGCAACAATTCGCGCTGCTCGGCTTCCAGCGGATGGATGGGCGAGCCCAAGTCAGCGTTCTGGCCCGACTTGACCGGCGTGCCGAGGATATTGAACTGGGCCATGGCATCCTGCAAGTTGTAGAGATTCAGGATCACGCCAAAGCCGCCGGTTACCGTGGTCGGATGCGCGACGATCTGATCTGCGGCGGTGGCCAGGTAATAGCCGCCCCCCGTGGCGACGTCCATCAGGCAGGCGACCACCGGATAGCCGGTGCGAGACTTAAACGCTTGCAGGTCGTGCCACATGATGTCCGTGGCCGTGACCCCGCCGCCCGGACTGTTGATCCGCACCACGACGGCCCTGACGAGCGGGTCGGCCGCAGCCGCGTCGAGTCGCTCGCGGAACAGCGACACCGGGTTCTCGCCCATGGACATCAGCCCGGTCATGTCCATGTTCAACAGCAGGCCGTCGACGTCGATCAGCGCAATCCGCGCCACCCCTTCGCCGGACGCACCGCGCAGCGGCATGGCAACCAACCGGCAAGCGTTGCTGACCGGCGGAGTCTCATTGACGATCCGCGAGCGCGTCACGGCTTGGAGGGGGTGTTTGCAGCCAGCCGCCAGCAGCGCCAGCAAGACGAATGCCGTCCATCGCCTGACGGCCTGCGCCAGCGCAGGCGACCCGACGGACGATGCGGCAAAATTGCCAGCGTCGCCATAGGGCTCAGAGCCATCAGCAGCAGCAGTTCCTCTAGATTCCGTATGCTCCATAACATTCCTATCGGCTGACCCGCGAGACAAAACCAGCGAGCGGAAAGTTTCGCTCGTCGCGGCGGGCTTGTCCGGGGCGGAGCGCACGACATAAACTAAAGCAGCTTTATGGTTTAGAATCCTTCGGCGGCTCTGATCGTGCCTCAACTTCCACTTCCGACCGACGCAGTCCATCTCTGGCGACTGCGGCCTGAGCAGGCGAGCGGGACCGATCTGCTCGACCGCTACGAACGCCTCCTTTCGGCGGATGAACGCGACCGGATGCGGCGTTTCGTGCGGGCCGAAGACGCGCATCTCTACCTGGTTTCGCACGCGATGCTGCGTCTGACGTTGTCTCGCTACGTCGACGCGCCGCCCGAGGCCTGGCAGTTCGAAGCGAACGAGTATGGGCGGCCTCAGATCGCCGCCCCCGAATGCGGCAAGGAGCTGCAGTTCAACCTCTCCCACACGCGCGGGCTCGCGGCCTGCGGCGTGCGCTGGCGGGAATCGATCGGCGTTGACGTCGAGAACTCGGGGCGTCCGAATTCAGGCGCCGACGTGGCGGCCCATTTCTTCTCGCCGCAAGAGGTGGCTGATCTTCGCGCGGCGCCGCTGGCCGAACGCGCCGGGCGATTCTTCGATTTCTGGACGCTCAAAGAAGCTTATTTGAAAGCTCGGGGAGTCGGGCTTTCCTTGCCGTTGGCGGACTTCTCGATCCATCTGGGCGGATCGGGGCCTCCGCTGGGCGGCGTGGCGCCGATCTCGATCTCCTTCGCGCCGCAGCTCGACGACGATCCGGCCTGGTGGCAATTCGCCCTGCTCCATCCCACGCCGCAGCACGCCCTGGCCGTCGCCATTCGCCGCCCGCCCGGTCAGCCGTGCCGCGTGCTGTGCCGCGAAGCGCCGCTCTGGTAGGGCACGGCGCTTCAGCCCGTTGACACCCCCCTCAGGTCGCCTACAATAAACCGTTTTCTCCGGACGTAGCGTAGCTCGTCTAGTTTGTGCGGAGGGGTCGATGAGCAGCGTCATCACTCGCAGATCGCCTCCGGGCGCCGGCGCTTGGAGCAAGCCCTTGTTGACTGCCGTTGAAAAAGCCGACGTTCTGATCGAGGCCTTGGAGTGGATCCGCCGCTTCCGGGACAAGACGACGGTCATCAAGATCGGCGGCAGCGTGATGGAAGATCCCGACTCGCTGCGCCATCTGCTGCTCGACATCATCTTCATGCGCACCGTCGGCATGCGTCCGGTGGTGGTCCACGGCGGCGGCGCCGCGATCAGCCGGGCGATGTCTGAGGCCGGCCTACAGCCCCGGTTCATCCAAGGGCGCCGCTACACGGACGACGCCGCGCGCGATATCGTCGAACGCGTGCTGGCCTATGAGACCAACGAGGCCATCTTCCAGCGGATTGAGGAGTTGGGCGGCCGCGCCGCGCCGCTCAATTTCCGCACGACCAACGTGCTGTTCGGAGAGCGGATCGAATTGCCCGGCGACAACGGCGAAGCGATCGATCTGGGCCACGTCGGGCACGTGACGCGGGTTGACCGCACGACGATCGAAAACTTGTGCTACGCGGGCATCGTGCCGGTGATCCCCTCGATGTGCGTCGACGCCGACAAGCATAAGCTCAACGTCAACGCCGACACGGCCGCAACCGCCGTGGCGCAGGCCGTGCGGGCGGATAAGCTGGTTTACCTGAGCGACGTTAACGGCGTGCGGCGAGACAAGAACGACGCCAACTCGCTGATCCACTCGCTTTCCGCGGACGAGGCCCGCGAGATGATCGCTTCCGGCGCCATCGAATCAGGCATGATCCCCAAGGTCGAAGCCTGCCTGGCCACGCTCGAGCACGGAGTCAGCAAGATCCACATTATCGACGGGCGCCTGCGTCACTCGCTCCTGCTGGAAATCTACACCAGCAGCGGCGTCGGCACGGAAATCATCAAAAGCCGTTGACGCGGCGCCGCCGCTTCAGGAACGGGAAGCGGCGAGCGAACCCCGGTTGACCCACGCGTGTCCCACGTTTTTCCAAACTGGTTTCTATTGATCGAAAGAGAACCGAACGCCGCCCTTTCCAGGAGAACGCCGTGGCGACCACTGCGACGATGAATTCCGCCGAAATCGTGGAGATGTTCAAACAGTACGTCGTGCCGAACTACGGCCGCTACCCGATCTGCCTGACGCGCGGCGAAGGCTCGTACGTCTGGGACAGCGAAGGGAACCGCTATCTCGACCTGTTCCCCGGTTGGGGCTGCAACTTGCTGGGTCACTGCCCGGAGCCGGTGGTTCGGGCCGTACAGGAGCAGGTCGCCACGCTGATTCACGTGCCGAACACCTGGTATACCGAGGCTCAAGGCCTATGGGCCAAAGGCCTGTCCGAGCGAAGTTTCGGCGGGCAGGCGTTCTTCTGCAATTCAGGCACGGAAGCCAACGAGGCGGCGATCAAATTGGCGCGCCTGCACACCCCCAAACATTGCTATAAAATCATTACCTTCACCGGCGGCTTTCACGGCCGCACCTTCGGCGCCACCGCCGCCACGGCCCAGCCCAAATATCACGAAGGTCTGGGCCCGTTGATGGCCGGCTTCACGTATGCTCCCTACGGCGACCTGGAAGCGGTCAAGAAGCTGATCGACGATGAAACGGCCGCCATCATGGTCGAGCCGGTGCAAGGCGAAGGCGGCGTGCAGTTGCCGCCCGAAGGGTTCCTGGCCGGCCTGCGGCATCTGTGCGACGAGAACGAACTGCTGTTGATCTTCGATGAGGTGCAAACCGGATGCGGCCGCACCGGGCAATGGTTCGCCTATCAGCACTTCGGCGTTACGCCCGACGTGATGACGCTGGCCAAGAGCCTGTGCGGCGGCATTGCGGGCGGGGCCATGCTGACGCGAGCCGAGATCGCTCCCAGTCTGCGGCCCGGCATGCACGCGGCCACGTTCGGCGGCAACCCAATCGCCGCCCGGGCGGGCATTGCCGCGTTGGAAATGATCGAGCAGGAGAACCTGCTCGAAAACGCGAGAAAGCTCAGCGACGTGTTCCGCCAGCGATTGGAAGCCCTGGCCAAGGAATGCGAGATGATCGAAGAGGTGCGCGTGCTGGGCCTGATGATCGGCGTTGAATTGTCCGCCGAAGGGGCGCCGTTGGTGAAGGCTTGCCTCGACCGCAAACTGCTCATCAACTGCACGCAGGGCACGGTGCTGCGGCTGCTGCCCGCCATGAATCTTACCGAGACCCAAGCTCACGAGGCCTGCGATCTGCTGGCCGACGTGATCAAGGACCACGCGAAGTAGACCGAACGATGCGTCACCTGATTACCCTGGCCGATGTCACGAGCACCGAAATCGAACACATCTTCGCCATCAGCGAAGATCTGAAGAGCAAACACGCGCAAGGCGTCCGCGAGGCATTGCTGCCGGGCCGCGTGATGGCGCTGCTGTTCGAAAAGCCTTCGTTGCGTACGCGAGTCAGCTTTGAGGCGGGCATGACCCACCTGGGCGGCTCAAGCCTGTTCCTGGGCGAAGACGTTGGCTGGGGCTCGCGCGAGTCGATCGCCGATTTCGCCCGGGTGCTCAGCGCGTATGTCGACGTGATCGTGGTCCGCGCAAAATCGCACCAGAAAGTGCTGGACCTGGCCGAGCATTCGACCTGTTCCGTAATCAACGGCCTGACCGACTACATCCATCCCTGCCAGGCCCTGGCCGATCTGTATACGCTGCGCGAACTGGCCGGCCCATTGAAGGGCAAGACGCTGGCCTTTGTCGGCGACGGCAACAACGTCTCGCGCTCGCTCGCCGTGGCCTGCGGCAAGTTAGGAATGAAGTTTGTCCTGGCCGCCCCTAAGGGCTACGAGTTCGACGATGAATTTCTCGCGTTGGCCAAGCGAGACGCGCCCGACTTGAAGCTGACCGTGACCAACGACCCGCGGCAGGCGGTGAAAAACGCCCTGGCCGTGTACACCGACGTCTGGGCCAGCATGGGACAGGAAGCCGAGTCCCAACAACGCCGCCAGGCCTTCGCCGACTACCAGGTGAACGCCGACTTGATGTCGCACGCGCCGAAAGGCGCCTACTTCATGCACTGCCTGCCCGCTCGCCGCGGCGAGGAAGTGACCGACGAGGTGATGGACCACAAGAACAGCGTCGTCGTGGCCCAGGCGGCCAATCGGCTGCACGTCCAGAAAGGCATTCTGGCATGGCTGCTGGGCGCTCACGGATAAAGAGCGCAGCGCGCAAGTTACGCCTGAGTTAACGTCGGGGGGAGTGCCGCGCAGGGCGAGCCGCGTCTCAAGACGCTTTACGGAGAGTATGTGCTACTCCAGCCTGCTTGAAATGAGGCCCAGGCAGACCGGAATGACGCGCCCCCGCGCGGCGTTCGCCCGCGATCGTTCGCGCGTACTCGCTGCCCCAACGTCGGACGCTATACCGCTGCTCGACAAACTCACGCGCCGCCAGGCCCATTCGGCGCCGCAGTTCGGGGTTGCCGGCCAGTTCCGTAATGCAGGCCGCCCACTGTTCAGGCGTCGCGGCTAACATGCCGGTGCGTCCGTGCTCGATCAACTCGCGGTGAACGCCCATCGGATTGGCCACGGTCGGCAATCCCGCGGCCATGTATTGCAAGACCTTTAAACCGCACTTGCCTTTGCTCCAAGGATGGTCGGGCAGCCAACTAACGCCCACGTCGGCCGCAGCGATCTCCGTCGCTTCGGCGTCGGAAGACCAGCGGCGAAACGCCACCTGCAAGCCGGCCAGCTCGGGCGCGGCGTCGCATACGACGCGGAGCTCGAGACCGCCCACTTGTCTTGCCGCGCCAGCGAGGCCTGCGTGCGCCTCATAGAGCGAAGTCATCGTGCTGCGACTGCCGATCCAAACCAACCGGATCTCGGCGCCGCTGCGCTCGTGTCCGGCCAGCGGGTAAAGCGAAGGATCCACGCACGTCGGCGCCGGACGGATGCGTTCGACGGGCGCAAACGCCGCTGCTTGCTCAGCGAGAAACTGGTTGCCCGCCAGGACGACGTCGGCCGCGCGTACCATGGCGCCAAACCGCCGCATTCGGCGGGGGCTATGAGACGGTTTCGACGAATTGCTGTCGCGGCAGAACATGGCGTCGTCAATGTCATAGATCAACCGCCGCGCGGCTCGCCGCAGCATCCACAGCCACCAGGGAGCAATCAACTTGCGTTGCACCACCACCACGTCGGCTCGCGCTGCATGATGCAACAGGCGGGTCCAACCGGACGCGGCGTGCGGAATCGGCCGGGCCTCGATCACCCAGCCTCGCGCCCTTAACCACGGTTCGTAGGCCTGCACGCGATAGCGATAGCAAACGTGTCCCGCTCGTTCAATCAATGCTAGCAATCGCATGCCGGTCTCCTCGCCTTTTTCTTGATAACTGCCAGCACGTGGAGGCGACTCAGCCCATAAGGGCGTCCTCCGCGGCGGCGGCCGTTGATTGATCGGCAAAATCTCCCTGGCTTTCGCAGAGCGGTTGCCAAACAGGGTCAAACAGGGAAGACAGCGAAAGACAGGCAGTCCGGCGCCGGAAAAGTCTGCGAAATCTGCCAAGTTTACTCAACCGGCAGGACCGCGTCTGCCGACAAGCAACACCACGAAACGTCTTACTCCCTTCTCGCCCACGGATCGTGGAAGATGCCTTGGTCTGATCGACGCCAGTACGCCCTTGATTGGTGCTGGTTCCTGGTTTGTGCAATAGCTTCATCCGTCTGGTGCGTGAGCGCCTCATCCCAACTGAGCGCCACCTTTGATGAGCCGGTGTACCTCACTCAGGGTCTGGAAGGTTGGCGGACCGGCAGTCACAGCGGGTTGATCCGTCTCGGCACGATGCCGCTGCCCGTGGACGTCGATACTTTGCCCGTCTTTCTCTGGGAGCGCTGGCGAGCAGCGCCGTTTGACGTGGCCGCGGACTTCGAGCAAATCCTGCCCGTAGCGCGCCTCGGAACGCTGGTATTTTGGTGGGGCTTACTCTTCTATGGGTGGCGGGCGGCGAGGCTTCTGGCGGGACCGTGGGGAGGCCGCCTGGCGGTAGTTTGGCTGGCCAGCGAGCCCAATCTGCTGGCCCATGCGAGCCTGGCGACGACGGATATTGCGATCAGCGCCTGCCTGCTGGCCTTCTGTTACTACTTTGCGAGCGGTCGAGAGGGCGCCTGGCGAAAGCGCGTGGCGCTGCCCGGCTTCTGGTGCGGCGTGGCCTTGCTGGCCAAGGCCTCGGCGCTGGTCTTCGTACCGCTGTGCATGCTTGTGATTGAGCTGGATCGCTTGGCGCGCAATGGCACGTTGCGGTCGTTGCTGTCTCATCCAGCAGACGATCCGTCCGGGTTTGCGGGCCGCGCTGCGGCGCTGTTTCATCGTTTGCGGATCGGCTCGCTGGAATTCCGCCGCGAGGCGTTGCAAACCATGGCGATCGGATTCGTCGTGATGATGGTCTATTGCGGCAGCGACTGGCGGCCGGAGCCCTCCTTCGTGGCCTGGGCCCATAAGCTTCCTGCCGGGGCGCCGCACGATGCGATGGTCTGGATCTCCGAGCATCTGCGCATCTTCAGCAATGGCGCCGAAGGCATCGTGCGGCAAATCAAGCACAACATGAAAGGGCATCACGGCGCTTACCTGCTCGGAGAGACGCACGCGCGATCCGTGTGGTACTACTTCCCTCTGGCGCTAGCCATCAAGCTCAGCCTGCCGCTGCTGCTCGCGCCGCCGGCTCTGCTGATCGCCAGGCGAAGACAAGCGCTCAATTGGGCCTGCCTGGCGGCATTTGCTCTGCTGGCGTTCAGCGTCAGCTACAAGGTGCAGATCGGCATTCGTCTGGTCCTGCCGCTGATCGTCATGCTGATCGTGGGCGCGGCCGCTGCGCTGGCGGAAGGCGCAACCCAGGCCTCCGGCGATTGGCGCCGGCGTCTGGTCGCGGGCGGAGCCGCCCTGGCCGCCGCTTGGACCGTCGTCGTGGCGGCGAGCGTATGGCCGCACGGCTTGTGCTATACGAACGAACTGTGGGGCGACCCGTCGCAAGGGTATCTCTACTTGAGCGACTCGAATTACGATTGGGGCCAGGGACTCAAGGAACTGAAGCGCTGGCAGCGCACGCAGGGCCTGGAGCACCTGGACGTATGGTATTTCGGCGCCGATCCAACAGTCAACTCAGAGCCGCTGCGCAACCTGCCGCTGCATCAATTGCCGTTAGGCCGGCCCCAAGACGTGCCGGCTTTTGTTCAAGGCAACTACGTGGCCGTCGGCGCCACGCTGCTGTATGGAACGACGACATTGCATCCCCAGCACCAGAAAGCGGTCGAGTATTTCCGCGGCCGGCGTCCGGTCGCGCGCACGACCACCTTTCTGATCTTTGACGTCGATCGCCCGAGCGTGGCGGTTCGTTCCCCAAGGCCCGTCCAGCGCCAGGCGGCTCGTCTCCGGAGCGGATCATGACCAGCCTCAATGTCGCCGCATGGAAGGAGTGGCTCGCGCCGCGCGAGCGGCAATTACAGCGTCTTGCCATCGGCGTCGCGGCGATCGTCTTCGTCGTCCAGTGGATTCGCGCCGTCGCCAAACTCGATGACGGCGATTTCTTTCTGCACTGGAAGTTCGCCACGCGGTTCGTGCATCACGAATGGCTTTACGCCGACGGGCTGCACATTCCGTATCCTCCCTTCTGGGCGATGGCCTGGTCGCCCATCGCGGCTGTTTCGCTTGCGGCCGCCAAGACGCTCGTCTACCCGCTGAGCCTGGCGGCGCTGGCGGCCTTGTTGTACGTGCTCGACAAACTCACCAGCCGATGGCTGCCGCTGCACGGCTCGCGGCTGTTCTGGGCGACGACGTTGGCTTTGGCGCTGATTTCGCGCTTTCTGGTTCGAGAATTGCCGGAGTGCGGTCCCAATCTGTTGTTGCTCGCACTCTCGTGGCTGGCCGTCTACTTGTGGACGCGACGGCAGGACTGGCTGGCCGGCGGCTGCCTCGGCCTGGCGACGGCCATGAAGTGCACGCCCGCCTTGTTCATCGCCTATTTCGCCTGGAAGCGGCAATGGAAGCTGGCGGTCACTTCAACCGTGGCCGCGGGGCTGTTTACCTTGGCGCCGGCGCTGTGGCAGGGCCCCACAGACTACAGCCGCCACCTGCAGTTCTGGCTGGCAAACGTGCGCGCCAGCGCCGGCCAGAACGACCCGTCGCGCGGGGTGCTGGGAGAAGAGGAACTGAAGAACCTCTCCTTGCGTCCCGCAGCCGCTCGCTTCTTGATGCGCTTGCCGGCGAATCACATCAGTCGCGTCGACCATCCCGCGTATCTCGAGTTTCTTGACTTCTCGCCGCCCATGGCGGACCGCATCATCAAGCTGCTGCTGTTAGCACTCGTGGCTGCAGCCGCCTGGGCGTTCCGCGGCCCCGTGGCGGACCGCGGCGGCCTGACGATAGTCTGGGAATGTGCGGGCGTCTCGACGCTGATCTTGTTGCTGTCGCCCATCACCTGGTCGCAGCACTGCGTCGCCTTGCTGCCGGCATTCTATCTCGTCAGTCGCTCCGCTTTGGTGCGCGGCAAGCCGCCTGAGTGGATGATTCACGTTCTGACCGTCTATGTGGTCGTCAATTTGTTGCTCAACCGCGGTTTGATCGGCCGCGACTGGACCATGCTGCTAGGCAGTTATCACCTGCCGACGCTCACCTTCCTCGGCGTGTTGGCGGTGGTCATCGGCTGCGCGCGCCGCGAGTCTCAACTTACTCCGGCGGCGGCTATCGGCCTTGGCCAATCGTCGGAACCATGCGTCGAAAGCCGGAACAAAGCCGCCTGAAATGCTCTTCCAAGCAAATCAAAGCCCAATCAAACGCTCGCTCGACTGGCTTTCGACCAGGTCCGGCATAACATGGCTTGTCGTGTTGGGCGCGGCGCTGCGCAGCTATCATTATTTGCGGGGCCCTTCGCTGTGGCACGACGAGGCGGCGCTCGTCGTCAACGTGCTGGAAAAAAGCTTTCGCGAACTGCTCGGTCCGCTATTGTTTTCCGAAGCGGCGCCGCCCCTGTTTCTGTGGTTGGAAAAGGCCGTCGTCATGCTCCTGGGCGACAGCCTGTACGCGCTGCGGCTGCCGCCCTTTCTGGCAAGCTGCGCCTCGCTCGGGCTGCTCGCTTACGTCGCCCGCCGCTGGTTGTCTCCGGCGGCCGCCCCCTGGGCGGTGTTGTTGTTCGCCTGCTCTGACAAACTGCTCGGGCACAGTTGCGAGGCCAAACAGTACACGATCGAAGCGCTGGCGGCGCTGGTCGTGCTTGCTTTATATATTCGCACCGAGAACTGGCTGCTGGAGCGCCGCTTGCTGCTGTTCGCGGCGCTGGCGCCGGTCTTGATGTCGTTGGCTTATCCAGGTTGCTTTCTTTACGGCGGGCTTTTGCTGGCTTTTTTGCCCTCCGTCTGGCGATCGCGGCATGCTTCAGAATGGCTCAGCTATGCGGCGCTTGCGACCTGCGTATTCAGCACTTTCGCGCTGCTGCTGATCGGGCCGATGTACGCCCAGCGAAACCAGGCGATTGTCGAATGTTGGGAAGGAATGCGGCAATTCCCCGATTGGAATCGCCCCTGGACCGTGCCAGGCTGGTTGTTGCGGGCCAGCATGGAGTTGATCGCCTACGTGATCCGGCCGATCGGCCCGTTTTTCGTGCCGGGGACAATCATTGGCGCAGTCGTCTTCTGGCGCCGCGGCATGTTCGCCCCGTTGACGCTGCTGGCGACGCCGATTCTGCTGGCCGGCGCGGCGAGTTGCTTCAAAGCGTATCCGTATGGCGGGGTGCGCGTGATGGTCTATGCCGCACCGGCCATCGTGCTGTGGGCTGGGGCCGGCATCGAGTTGTGCCTGGCGTGGTTCGGGGCCCGACAACGAGCACTCGCCTGGGCGCTCGCCGCAGTGCTGCTGGCGCCGCTCGGCTTCGCGGCTCGGCAGGTCGCCTTTCCTTCGCCGCGAGCCGACTGCGCCTCGGCGGCGGCGTTCGTAGAGCAGCACCGCCAGGCGGACGAACCGGTGGCGGCGAACCACTGGGAATACCTGTACTACTTCCGCAACCTGGGCCTCTCGTTTTCGCCGCTCGAACGTTTCACTCCGCCCACTCAAGGCCGGGTCTGGTTTGTGGCCACCGCCGCCGAACGGGCCGATCGCGACGCCTGCCTGACGGCGACGTTTCCCGTCAACCGCTGGCAGACGATCGATCGTAAGGAATTCGAACGCACCAGCGTGGTGCTCGTCCAGGCCAAGCGCGACGCGACAGCCGGCCTGTCAACCGGTTTGTCGCGGTAAGCCGCGTCTTATACTCAGACCACGACGTTTGTGCGTTTTAGCGTTCAGCTCTGAGATGCGACCAGGTATTCGCTGCTCGTCAGAATGTTTTTCAGGATCGTCTCTTCAGCGACGCCCGCTTTCAACACGTTCAGCCAATACTGCGAGGCGTCTTGATCGACGCTCCTGCCTAGCAGCGACGTGTAATAGGAGTTAAGCACTCGCAGGCGGTACTCGTCTGAGTGCAGGAAGGTTTGAGCCGCGAGGGTGAAATTGTTGTTCGTCGCAGCGAGCAGTTTGGTCCAATAGGCAAGTTCTGGAGCGCTCGCCGTCCGCTGGAACATATCCTGGTACAGCCGGGCAACCCAGTCGACCGCCGATCCGCCGCTCGCTGCCAGGTACTCGCCAGACGTAAGAATCTCGCCAAGCACGATTTCATCTCGTACGCCGGCTTGGAGCTGCACCGTCAAAAAGGCCAGGCCAGCGGGGTCGGCCTCGCGGTGCAAGTACTGCTGATACCAGCCTTGCACCAACTGCTGATGGTACTCGGGCGCACTCATGATGCCTTGAACCAGGTACTCGCGCTTGCCGGAATTGCCGAGCAGGGTGTTCCAGCTATTGGCTCCGTCTGGATCCGGACTGCGGTGAAGAAGTTGCGAGTACAAAGCGCCCACATAACCTTGGGAACCCTGCCCTTCGGAAAGCAGCCCGTAGCCGACGAGGAACTGGCTGGTTCCCACATACACGCGGCCGTTTTGCACCGCCGGCACGCTGAACTTCGTGTACGAAGGGAGCAGGTCGCGCGTCGCGTTTTGATTGCTGTTCCACAGTTCCGTGGCGTAGCCGGTGCTGGCGTCGTAGGCTCTGAGCGTGCCATTGGGAATCGACATGCCGTTCCATTTGCCGTTAGCGGAGATCGCCCAGACAATGCCGTCGCTGCCGCCGTTGGCCGAGATCGTCGCCGTGCTGCCGGGGTAGCCAAACGTGTCCGCCGACTGGCTGGACGGTCCTGAGGAGACGTCGATGTGCGCCTGGCCGGGCACGAACGTGAACGTCTTCGCGTTATCGCCCGGCGTGCTGACGAAAAGGGTGTTGTTGAAGAACCCGAAGTTTCCAAATAGGCCGTGCGTGACCTTGGTCAGTTCCTGCACCACGTAGTTGCCGTTCGGATCGTAATGCCCCATGTGATCGCGATCGATCAGGTAGATCGTGCCTTCCTTGCCCTCCACGACCATCAAGTGCGGGTGGGCCGCGCTGCCGACTGAATCAGGCAATAAGGTGGGAGCGCCGGAACCGAGATCGTAGTCGAGGTCCGACAATTCCTGCTGGTTATAGGGCGTGAAGTAATCCACCACCTGCAAGTCGGGAGACAACTTGACGACGGAGTCTCCATAGTCGCCGTAGACTGGAAATCCATCCGCATTTAACTGCGAATCGAACGTGCCGTTCGAAATGGCCACATATAGGTAGCCGTCGCTATCAACGGCCAGCGGTCCGCCGGATTGCCAGATATCGCCCAGGTTGCCGTTGGGCGTGGCATTGAATACGCCGTCCAACTCCAGCGTGCTGGCGTCGTAGCCGAGCACCCAGCCATGCGTGGGCAGCGAGCCCTCGTAGGAGGCAAAGGAGACGTAAACCCGACCATTGGCCAACGTCACAGCGGAGCGCTGCAAGGCGGCCATGGCGTTGAAGTGAACCACTCCGTTGACGTTATCGAGGCCTGTGCCGGGCGTCGTGGGACCGGAGTTGTAGACGTACTGCGAATTTATCCGCGAGGTGTCGCCGATCACGGTCGAGCCGATTTCGGCGCCGGTGCTGATCTGAACGGCATGCAGCCGCACGACATAGTGCGCCACGCCGTCGAGCACTTCCTTCGTGCTCGCCACGGCATATAACGTACCAGTATCGAGATCTATCGCCGGCGTGCTCATGATGCCGATTACCGGCCCGATCTTCGGCGTGCCCACGTCGGGGTCGGGAACAGCAGTAACCGTGGCGCCGGGCAGACCGTTTAACAGGCTGCGAGACCAGAGGATCTTGCCGCTCGTTCCGTCGATAGCATACAGGCTGTCGTTCTGAGTCGCCGCGAACACGACGTCGTGGACGCCAGGATTCGGCCCGGCCGTGATATTGAGATTGGGGACCGTCAGCGGCTGCGCGTAGAGTTGCCCGTCAAGCGCAGTTG